>NZ_VJZC01000213.1 GCF_009377185.1 Streptomyces spongiae | reverse complement strand
CCGGAACTCCGGTACGCCCCGCCCTCGTTGGTATCGGTGGTCGGCCGCTCAGTGGTTGTTCAGTGGTTGTTCTGTGCCAGCCGGAGCAGGTGATCGGCGAGCGCCTGTCCCCCGGTCGGGTCACGGCTGATCAGCAGCAGCGTGTCGTCGCCGGCGATCGTGCCGAGGATGTCCTGCAGTTCGGCCTGGTCGATGGCCGAGGCGAGGAACTGGGCGGCACCCGGCGGGGTGCGCAGGACCACGAGGTTGGCGGATGCCTCCGCGGAGATCAGCAGTTCCTGCGAGAGGCGCCGCATCCGCTCCTCCTTCGCCGACCCGCCCAGCGGTGCGCGCGGGGTGCGGAAACCGCCCTCGCTCGGGACCGCGTAGATGAGGTCGCCGTCGGCGTTGCGGATCTTCACCGCGTTCAGCTCGTCCAGGTCCCGGGAGAGCGTCGCCTGAGTGACGGTCAGCCCGTCGTCGGCGAGGAGCTTCGCCAACTGGCTCTGGGAGCGCACCGGTTGCCGGTTGAGGATGTCCACGATCCGGCGGTGGCGTGCGGTGCGGGTCTGCGGCACGGCAGGCCCTGTGGCGTGCTCGTGGTCCTGCGCCTGGCTCATCGTCGTCTCATTCCCCGGTTCGTGCGACCCCACTGGTCGCGTGCGCTGCGTCGAGGACTCCGGGCAGCGCCTGGAGGAAGGCGTCCACCTCCGCGTCACCGATGGTCAGCGGCGGCATGAGCCGTACGACATCGGGGGCGGGCGCGTTCACCAGGAGGCCGGCGTCCTGAGCCGCCTGCTGCGCCTGGGGCGCGAGCGGCTCGGTGAGCACGATACCCAGCAGAAGGCCCGCGCCACGGACATAGTCGATCAACGGGTGCCCGAGAGCCTCGATCCCACCGCGCAGCTTCTCGCTCGCGGACTTCACGTTCTCCAGCAGCCCCTCGGACCGGATGGTCTCCAGGACGGCGAGTCCGGCGGCGCACGCGACGGGGTTGCCGCCGAACGTGGTCCCGTGCTGGCCGGGCTGGAGCAGGTCGGCGGCCCGCCCGAAGGCGACGGTCGCGCCCAGCGGCAGCCCGCCGCCGAGGCCCTTGGCGAGGGTGACGACGTCGGGCAGGACGCTCTCGTGGGCCTGGTACTCGAACCAGTTGCCGGTACGGCCGACGCCGGTCTGCACCTCGTCGAGGACGAGCAGCGAGCCGGTGGCCGCGGTGATCGCGCGGGCGGCCTTGAGGTAGCCGGCGGGCGGCACGACCACGCCGTTCTCGCCCTGGACCGGCTCGATGATGACGAGGGCCGTCTCCTCGGTGACCGCGGCCGCCAGGGCCTGGGCGTCGCCGTACGGGACGTGGGTGACGTCACCGGGCAGCGGCAGGAACGGCTCCTGCTTGCCGGGCTGGCCGGTGAGCGCGAGGGCGCCCATGGTGCGGCCGTGGAAGCCGCCGTGGGTGGCGACCATGTGGGTGCGCCCGGTCAGCCGGCCGATCTTGAAGGCACCCTCGTTGGCCTCGGCGCCCGAGTTGCAGAAGAAGACCTTGCCGTCCCGGCCGAAGACCTCCAGCAGCCGCTCGGCGAGCGCGACGGGCGGCTCGGCGACGAACAGGTTGGAGACATGGCCGAGGGAGGCGATCTGCCTGCTGACGGCCTCGACGACGGCGGGATGGGCGTGGCCGAGCGCGTTGACCGCGATACCGCCGACGAAGTCGAGGTACTCCTTGCCGTCGGCGTCCCACAGCCTGGTGCCCTCACCGCGGACGAGAGGGAGCCTCGGGGTGCCGTAGTTGTTCATGAGCGCGCCCTGCCATCGCTGGGTGAGCTCTGCGTTGGCGGTCATTCGGCGTCCCCCTCTTCCGCATCGGGCACGACCATCGTGCCGATGCCTTCGTCAGTGAAGATCTCCAGCAGGATCGAGTGCTGGACCCGGCCGTCGATGACGCGGGCGGTCTGCACCCCGCCCCGCACGGCGTGCAGGCAGCCCTCCATCTTCGGCACCATGCCGGACGACAACTCCGGCAGGAGTTTCTCCAGTTGGGAAGCGGTGAGGCGGCTGATCACCTCGTCGCTGTTCGGCCAGTCCTCGTAGAGGCCCTCGACGTCCGTGAGGACCATGAGGGTTTCGGCGCCCAGAGCAGCAGCGAGTGCCGCAGCCGCCGTATCAGCATTGACGTTGTAGACATGGTGGTCGTCCTGGGAGCGGGCGATCGAGGAGACGACCGGGATGCGGCCGTCGGCCAGCAGTGCCTCGATCGCGCCGGTGTCGATGTCGGTGATCTCGCCGACCCGCCCGATGTCGACCAACTCGCCGTCGATCTCGGGCTGGTGGCGGGTGGCGGTGATGGTGTGCGCGTCCTCGCCGGTGAGGCCGACGGCGAGCGGTCCGTGCTGGTTGAGCAGCCCGACCAGTTCGCGCTGCACCTGTCCGGCGAGCACCATCCGTACGACGTCCATGGCGTCCTCGGTGGTGACCCGGAGCCCGGCCTTGAACTCGCTGACGATGCCGTGCTTGTCGAGGGCGGCGCTGATCTGCGGGCCGCCGCCGTGCACGACGACGGGCTTGAGGCCGGCGTGGTGCAGGAACACGACGTCCTGCGCGAACGCGGCCTTCAGGTCCTCGTCGATCATGGCGTTGCCGCCGAACTTGATCACGACGGTCTTGCCGTTGTGCCGGACCAGCCAGGGCAGCGCCTCGATGAGCGTCTGGGCCTTGGGGAGCGCGGTGTGCTTTCGCGTGGTGCTCATGACGAGTAGGCGCTGTTCTCGTGGACGTAGTCGGCGGTGAGGTCGTTGGTCCAGATGGTGGCGGTCTCGGAACCTGCCGCGAGGTCGGCGACGATGTGCACCTCGCGGTAGCGCATGTCGACCTTGTCGCGGTCCTCGCCGACGCCGCCGTTCTTGCAGACCCAGACGCCGTTGATGGCGACGTTCAGCCAGTCGGGCTCGAAGGCGGCGCTCGTCGTGCCGATCGCGGAGAGCACCCGGCCCCAGTTGGGGTCCTCGCCGTGGATGGCGCACTTGAGGAGGTTGTTGCGGGCGATGGAGCGGCCCACCTCGACGGCGTCGTCCTCGGTCGCGGCGTTGATCACCTCGACCTTGATGTCCTTGCTCGCGCCCTCGGCGTCGCGGATCAGCTGCTGGCCGAGGTCGTCGCAGACGGCCCGTACGGCCTCGGCGAACTCCGCGTGGTCCGGGGTGACTTCGGAGGCGCCGGAGGCGAGCAGCAGCACGGTGTCGTTGGTGGACATGCAGCCGTCGGAGTCGACGCGGTCGAAGGTCGTGCGCGTTGCCGCCCGGAGGGCCTTGTCCAGTGCGTCGCTGTCGAGGTCGGCGTCGGTGGTGAGGACGACCAGCATGGTGGCGAGGCCCGGGGCGAGCATGCCCGCGCCCTTGGCCATACCGCCGACGGTCCAGCCGTCCTTGGTCACGACGGACGTCTTGTGGAGGGTGTCGGTGGTCTTGATGGCGATGGCGGCCTTCTCGCCGCCGTGCGTGCTGAGCTGGGCGACGGCCTTGTCCACGCCGGGCAGTAGCTTGTCCATGGGGAGCAGCACGCCGATCAGGCCGGTGGAGCACACGGCGACCATGCCGGGGGCGTGGCCGCCCGTCTCGTCGTGTCCCGCGGTGTTGAGCGACTCGGCGACCTTCTCGGCGGTCGCATGCGTGTCCTGGAAGCCCTTGGGTCCCGTACAGGCGTTGGCGCCACCCGAGTTCAGGACGACGGCGGTCAGCTCGCCGCCCTTGAGGACCTGCTCGGACCACAGTACGGGCGCGGCCTTCACACGGTTGGAGGTGAAGACGCCCGCGGCGGCACGGCGCGGACCGTTGTTGACCACGAGGGCCAGGTCGGGATTGCCGTTCTCCTTGATCCCGGCGGCGATGCCGGACGCCGTGAACCCTTGTGCTGCCGTGACGCTCACGGTGCGACTCCGATCGTGGAAAGCCCGGTGGTCTCGTCGAACCCGAGGGCGAGGTTCATGCTCTGGACGGCACCGCCCGCGGTGCCCTTGGTGAGGTTGTCGATGGCGCTGATCGCGATGATCCGGCCCGCGCTCTCGTCGTACGCGACCTGCACCTGCACGGCGTTGGAGCCGTAGACGGACGCCGTGGCGGGCCACTGCCCCTCCGGGAGGAGGTGAACGAACGGCTCGTCGGCGAACGCCTTCTCGTACGCGGCGCGCAGGGACTCTCCGGTGACCCCGTCACGGGCCTTCGCGCTGCACGTGGCGAGGATGCCGCGGGGCATCGGCGCGAGGGTGGGGGTGAAGGAGACGGACACCCGCTCCCCACCTGCCGCGCTCAGGTTCTGGATGATCTCGGGGGTGTGCCGGTGGCCGCCGCCGACGCCGTACGGGGACATCGACCCCATGACCTCGCTGCCCAGCAGGTGGGGCTTGGGCGCCTTGCCCGCGCCGGACGTGCCGGACGCGGCGACGATCACGGCCTCGGCCTCGGCGAGCCCGGAGGCGTACGCGGGGAAGAGCGCCAGCGAGGCGGCCGTGGGGTAGCAGCCGGGTACCGCGACACGCTTGGACCCCTCCAGCGCGGCACGGGCACCCGGCAGTTCGGGGAGGCCGTAGGGCCAGGTCCCGGCGTGTGCGGAGCCGTAGAACCTCTCCCAGTCCCCGGCGTCCTTCAGCCTGAAGTCGGCGCCCATGTCGACCACGAGGACGTCCGGGCCGAGTTGCTCGGCGACGGCCGCGGACTGTCCGTGCGGCAGCGCGAGGAAGACGACGTCGTGTCCGGTGAGGACCTCGGCGGTGGTCTCGGCCAGGACGCGGTCGGCCAGGGGCAGCAGGTGCGGCTGCAGCGCGCCGAGGCGCTGGCCCGCGTTGGAGTTGCCGGTCAGGGCGCCGATCTCGACCTCGGGGTGCGCCAGAAGCAGACGCAGCAGTTCCCCGCCCGCGTAACCGCTCGCTCCCGCCACCGCTGCACGTACCGCCATGGAACCCTCCTCTTGGATGGCATGACTATACGTTTCTCTGCACGTTTATGCAATCCATGCAGTCCTGTGCGGGCGCGGCCCGTGCGACGGAGAATTTTAGTTGGCACACGGAGCAAGCTAGTTGGCAAATCTTGGTCCGATCACGCTGTGTTGCGGGCAGTACCGGCGAAACTGCCGCTGCCGAATATGTCATCCGGACAGGTCAGGCTGCGTTTCGGTACTCGTGGATCACTCCGGAGAGCCGGTCTCGGCGGCGTATGTCCAGACGGGAGATTCGCCTGAGATCGGTGATCGGTTCGGGAACGGCGCGCAGTGGCGCGGCCTGGTTCATTGCTTGGTGGGGCCGGTGGGTGTTGTGATGCTGCTCGAACTGGCGGAGGGCGTGGCGCAGGTGGCGCTCGTTCCAGACGAGGGTGCGGTCCAGGAGTTCGTGGCGGCAGGTCTGGACCCAGCGCTCCATGATGGCGTTCATGCGCGGCATCCGGACACCGGTGAGCACGACCTGGACGCCGGCGGCTGCCAGGATCTGGTCGAAGAGTGCAGGGAACTTCGAGTCCCGGTCCCGGATCACATACTTGACGGTGGTCCCGACGTCCTCCAGGTCCATCACCAGGTTTCGTGCGGCCTGGCTCACCCATTGCGCCGTGGTGCCGAGGATCCGGATGCGGCGGGTGACGTGCTCGATGACCGCGAGGATGTACTGGCTTCGGCCGGTCAGGGTGATGGTCTCGATGAAGTCGCATGCCAGGAGGGCGTCGGCCTGGGAGTGCAGGAAGTCGGTCCAGGTCGTGGCGGACCGGTCCGGCGCGGGGTGGATGCCCTCGGTCTTGAGGATCTCCCAGACGGTGGACGCGGCGACCTTGATGCCGAGGGTGGCGAGTTCACCGTGCACCCTGCGGTAGCCCCACGACGGGTTCTCCCGGACCAGGCGCAGGATCAGGATACGGATCGACCGAACGGTGGGCGGCCGGCCCGGCCTCTTCGGTCGGCAGGTGCGGGCGCGGCGCCGCTTGATCAGGTCGCGGTGCCATCGCAGCACGGTGTCGGGCTGGACCAGCAACCGAAGCCCGCGCAGAACCCGGCGCGGCAGCGGCACCAGCAGAGCGGCGAGGAAGGTCCGGTCTTCCGAGGCGAACTTCACCCGGTCCGCACCGAGCTCCCGCTCGAGGACCGTGATCTGGTGGCGCAGGGCGAGAATCTCCGCGTCCTTGTCGCGGTCGCTCATCGGTAGCAGCCACAGTGCGGCGAACGCGTTGGTGACGGTCAGGTAGGCGAGACGAAGCAACACGAGTGCTCATCCTGCCGCAGCACCGAACAAGCCCCTGAACTACAGGGATGACATTCTCGGCAGGCACAGTGCCCGCCAGCCGCAGGACCGGCCCGAGGACGTACAGCAAGGCGGAGTTTGGACAGCACGCGGCCTTCCTGGCGAGCCTGATGTCCCGGTGCTCGCTCGGGTGATCCCCCCTCGAGTCAGCGAACGGTGGCAGGTCGACTTTCGGGGACCAGCCAAGGAACCAGGCGGACGTAGATGACCATGCCGATCACCTCGACCAGGGTCTGGGTGACCACGACCACGGCGGCGACGGCCAGGGCATCAGGCAGCGGCAGGACGACGAGGGAGTTGCGGGTGGCGCCGGTGAAGACGATCGCGCGGCCGGCCGGGGCGTTCAGGCGGAAGAGGCGGGCCACGGCCTTGCCAGCGAACGCCTGGGGAGCAGGAAGACGACGTAGAACGGGACGACCGCAACGACGTCGCCGAGGCTGTCGTCGAGCTTGGGGATCTGGGAAGCGACCACGACGAGCAGGGTGGCGGCCATCAGGGGCACCATCGTGGTGGTCGCCGCGGCGGAGACCTTCTGTCCGGCCGGGCGGCGCGCGGACCATGCCTGCAGGGCCCATGCCAGGGCCAGCGGGATGACGATGAGGACCAGGAACGCCTCCAGGAACAGCCCGGCCTCGACGATGTCGGCCAGCTCCGAGCCCATGAACAGGTACAGGAACAGCGGCAGCAGCGCCATCTGCGCGATGAGCAGCAGCGGGGTGGCGGCCAGCAAGCGGCGGTTGGAGCCGCCGGCCAGGCCGGAGAAGACGATCACGTAGTCCACGCACGGGCACAGCAGCACGAGCAGGACCCCGAGCCGTACGGCCTGGTCGGCGGGCAGGAACGCGAACATCGCGGCGACTATGAGCGGCACCACCACGAAGTTCACGTCAGCGCGGCGGACACGAACCGGCCGTCGCGCAGCGAGCGGACCAGCTCGGCCGCCGGAACCTGCAGGAAGGTGACGAACAGCAGCGCCCCGAGCACCGGGTTGATCGCATGCTCCAGGCCTGGACCGGCCGCCGGGGCGGCCCAGCCGAGCAGGGCTCCGGCGGCCATCGCCGCCAGGTAGATCGCGACCTGGTGGTGCTCCAGCCGCTCGACCAGGCCCTGCGGCCCCTGCTGCGACACCCGAACTGCTCCTTCGTCTCCACTGAGGGCCGTCGGCGGCGGCCCCACTCCCATCCTCACAGACCACCCGATCGGGGAAGCTGCCCGCCCTGGCGGGCGAGCAACTTGGCGCTCCACCACCACGTACTGCACCGCCACGTGCGCTTTCGGCTCTCCTGGGATCGACCAGGCTGACAACGTCGCTCCCGGCTTCCCTCCTGACACATCGTCCGGTCATCGTGCCCGCATTGGACAGATCACTCATGGGCTCCGTACGGAGCGTCGGAGATCTTCGAAGGAGCCCGGGAGCCACACGTTTCACGCCGCCGGCGCAGGCCGGGCAGCACCGCCTCAACGCCTGCGGGCCGACTATGCAGCACCTTCGCGTAGCGCCCACCCCGGGCGTGTCGGTCCATCGTGCGCCGAGAGCGTGGCGGGCAGCCGTCAGGTCCTGCTTCGAGACGTGCGATGAGTCCGGTCGTACTCGGCCAGGTGACGCCTTGAATGTCCGCTGCCGATTTTCGTCATTGTCAACTCAACTGGAGAAAGAGCATGGCGCTCCTGAAGACCATCGATCCCTACCCCTCGTTCACACCTCAGGAGTCCGGCCCGCTGCCGGAACGCCTGATTTCCGGTGACCCGACTTACAAGACGTGGGCCCAGGACGCCGCCCGCGGGGAAACGGTCAAAACGGGTGTCTGGGAAGCCACGCCCGGCGAGACGCACTCGATCAAGGGCGAGCTCTTCGAGTTCTGCCACATCCTTTCCGGCGTCATCGAACTCACGCCGGAAGGCGGCGAGCCGGTGGTCTACAGGGCAGGCGACAGCTTTGTCATGAAGCCGGGCTACGTCGGTGTCTGGAAGACCATCGAAACCGTGCGCAAGATCTATGTGACCGTTTCATAGACCCAGCTCGGCGATGCGGTACGAGGCGATGGGACCGGGCGGCTACCGCCCGGTCCCATCGGTGCTGCTCGCCTTCAGGCGGGGTGCGTGCCGTCGACCACGTATCCGCGCCGCTTGTCCACCACATTGCGCAGCGGCCGGCCCTCGATGTGCCGGGTGAGGTTGTCGAGGAACACCTCGACGAGCGCCTCCCGCTCGCTGGTGGTCTCGCCCGCCGTATGGGGGGAGATCATCACGCCGGGCATGTTCCACAGAGGGGATTCGGCAGGCAGCGGCTCCTGGGCGAACACGTCCAGGGCTGCGCCGGCGAGGCGTCCGGCGGCGAGGTGGTCGACCAGCGCCTCCTCGTCGACGAGTCCGCCCCGGCCTACATTGATCAGCCGGGCCCCCGGCTTCATGGCCGCCAGCACGGGGGCGTCGACCATTCCCCGGGTGCCCTGCGTGAGGGGAGCGGCCAGGACGACGTAGTCCGCTTCCGTCAGGGCGGAACGCAGGGTCGCCCCACCGTGGACCGTGCCGAAGTCGGGGTCGTCCGTGCGGGGCGCGCGGCCGGCTCCGCTCACCCGCATCCCGACGGCGCGCAACAGCCTGGCGATGGCCCGCCCGATCGGCCCCGTCCCCCAGACCAGCACGGTGCGTCCGGTGATGCTGTCGCTGGGGCGCGGACGCCACTCGCGGCGCCGCTGGTGCTCCCACGTGCCGGGGAAGTCCTTGGCGAGGGAGAGGATCAGGCCCAGGACGTACTCGGCGGTCGGCTGCTCGTAGACCCCGCGGGCGTTGGTCAGGACGACCTGCGGATCGTCCACCAGGGCGGGGAACAGGAAGGAGTCCACGCCTGCGGAGGACGCGTGCACCCAGCGGGGCGCCTTGTGCGGATCATCGGGCCATGCCTCTCGGATGGCCGGGGTGATGTTCACCCAGGCCAGGAGGACGTC
Organism: Streptomyces spongiae; assembly: GCF_009377185.1. Taxonomy (GTDB): domain Bacteria; phylum Actinomycetota; class Actinomycetes; order Streptomycetales; family Streptomycetaceae; genus Streptomyces; species Streptomyces spongiae. Next base: position 5,968 of record NZ_VJZC01000213.1, on the reverse strand, counting down.
GGCGCCGGGCAGGAGGTAATGCAGCTCCTCCTCGGTGGCGTAGACGGTGTCCGCGAGGCGTTCGATGAGTGCGGTGGCGGGGGGCCGGTTGCCGCGGTAGAGGACGACGAGTCGGTCGCGCATGTCAGGCCCCGATGGGGACGGCCAGGTACTTGTACTCCAGGAACTCGTCAATGCCGACGCGTCCGCCTTCGCGGCCCAGGCCGGACTGCTTGACGCCGCCGAAAGGCGCGGCGGGGTTGGAGACCAGTCCGGTGTTGATGCCGATCATGCCGCTTTCGAGGCGTTCGGCGACCCGCAGGGCACGGTCGAGGTTCTGGGTGAACAGGTAGGCGGCCAGGCCGAATTCGGTGTCGTTGGCGGCGGCGACGGCCTCGTCCTCGGTCTCGAAGGTGCGGATCGCGGCGACCGGGCCGAAGATCTCGGAGTCGATGATCGCGGAGTCGGGGGCTATACCGGTGAGGACGGTGGGCGGGTAGAAGCAGCCGGGGCCCTCGGGGAGTTCGCCGCCGGTCAGGACGGTGGCGCCGCGCTTGACGGCGTCCCGCACCAGGTCGTGTGCCTTGCTGCGGCCGACGACGTCGATGAGGGGGCCGACATCGGTGCCGGGTTCGGTGCCGGGCCCGACGGTGAGGGCGGCCATGCGGTCGGCCAGGCGGGAGGCGAACTCCTCGGCGACGGAGGTGTGGACGAAGATGCGGTTGGCCGCGCAGCAGGACTCGCCCATGTTGCGCATCTTGGCCACCATGGTGCCCTCGACGGCCACGTCGAGGTCGGCGTCGTCGAAGACGAGGAGCGGGGCGTTGCCGCCCAGTTCCATGGAGGTGCGGATGACAGTGTCGGCGCACTGGGCCAGCAGGATCCGGCCGACCTGGGTCGAGCCGGTGAAGGACAGCTTGCGGATCTGCCCGCCGCGCAACAGGGGTTCGACGACGCCGGCGGCATCGGAGGTGGTGACGACGTTCAGCACCCCGGCCGGCAGACCCGCTTCCGTGAGGATCTGAGCCAGGACCAGGCTGGTCAGGGGCGTCTGGGGGGCGGGTTTGAGGACGATGGTGCAGCCGGCGGCGATGGCGGGGCCGATCTTGCGGGTGCCCATGGCCAGGGGGAAGTTCCACGGAGTGATGAGCAGACACGGTCCGACGGGCTGACGGGTGACCAGGAGACGATTCCTGCCGTCGGGGGCGGTCATCATGCCGCCGTCGACACGGACGGCTTCCTCGGAGAACCAGCGGAAGAACTCGGCGCCGTAGGCGACCTCGGCACGCGCCTCGGCCAGGGGCTTGCCCATCTCCAGGGTCATCAGCAGCGCGAGGTCCTCGGTGCGCGCGATGATGATGTCGTAGGCGCGACGCAGGATCTCGCTGCGCACGCGCGGCGGGGTGGCGGCCCAGGCGGCCTGCGCGGCGACCGCCGCTTCAAGGGCACGCCGGCCGTCGCCGGGTGAGGCGTCGGCGACCTGGCACAGTTCCTCGCCGGTGGCCGGGTTGTCGACGGACAGGGTCCGGCCGGACTCCGCGTCCTGCCAATCGCCGCCGATGAACAGCTGCTTGGGAACATCACGGACGACAGTCATCGTGGGTGTCTCCTTGTGGGTGCAGAGGGGCTGCCGACCGGTCAGCGGATGCGGTCGAGCGTCTTGTAGTAGGCGCCCGCGAAGGGCAGGAACCAGGCGGTGCCGTTATAGAGGGGGATGCGGGGTGGGGCGATGTCGCGGACGGGGCTGACCTCGGGGTGGCCGTCCATCACCTCGGCCATGACCTGCCCCATGTGGGTGGCCATCTGCACGCCGTGGCCGGCGTATCCCATGGAGTAGTAGACGCCGTCGTCGGTCTGCCCGGCGTGCACGATGCGGTCCATGGCGAAGCCGACGGAGCCACCCCACACGTACTCGATCTTTGTGCGGGAGAGCTGGGGGAAGATCCCGCACATCTCACGGAACAGGACGGCCCCGCTCTTCTTGTCCGAGGTGGGGTCGGACGGCGCGAAGCGGGCGCGGCCGCCGAACAACAGCCGGTTGTCCGGAGTGAGCCGGAAGTAGTGGCAGACCTGGTTGGAGTCGACGATGAGGCGGGCCTTGGGGATGATGTCCCGGGCGAGTTCCTCGCCGAGCGGCTCGGTGACGATGATGAAGCTGCCCACGCAGACCTGCTGCCGGCGCAGCCAGGGGAAGTTCCTGTCGGTGTAGGCGTCGGTGGCCATCATGACCTGCCCGGCACGGATCACACCGCGCTCGGTGCTGACCTCGAACCGTCCGGCGGCGGTACGCCGCACGCCGACGGCCGCGTTGCGCTCGTGGATCTCGACACCGCTGCGCTCGCAGGCCTCGGCCATGCCGCGCACGAATCGACCGACGTGCAGGGCCGCGCTGAACGGGTCGAGCAGGCCACCGTGGTAGGTGTCGGAGCCGATCTCGGAACGCAGCTCGGCCTTGCCGATCAGAGTGGTCTCGTGTCCGAAGTGCTTGGCCAGAGCGCGCTGTTGGGCCTTCTTGCTCTCGAAGTGGGCGGGGCGGGAGGCGACGCCCAGGCGTCCGACGCGGCGGAACTGGCAGTCGATGGACTCCTCGTTCACGAGCCGTTCGACGGTGTCCACGGCCTCGCCGTAGGAGTTGTAGATCTCGCGGGCCCGTTCGAGTCCGTAGCGGCGGATGGCCTGGCCCACGCCGATGGTGAAGCCCAGGTTGGCCATGCCGCCGTTGCGGGCGGAGGCTCCGGAGCCGATCTGGCCCTTCTCGACGAGGGTGACGCGGGCGCCTTTGCGCGCGGAGTGCAGAGCCGTGGACAGACCCGTCAGGCCGGCGCCGATGACCACCAGGTCGGTGTCCTCGGTCAGCGGCTTGCCGGATCGGTCGGGAAACGCCCCGGCGGTTTCTATCCAGTAGGGAATCGTCTTCATGTCGGGTCCTTAGCGGGGAGTTTCGAAGTGGGGGGTGACCGGGCACCGCCCGGAGTTCGCGGACTGAGAGATGGTGGGGACGCTGACGCCGGCGAGGGCGAGTTCGACGTCGTATTGGAAGTGTTGAGGACGCGGACGGACGGGAGGCGGACGTTGCGTCACCCGCGGTCGGCCGGCGACTTCTCCGCGCTTGTCGGCACGGCCGCTTCCGCGTGTCCAGCCGCTTCTACAGCACCCTTTCGAGGAAGGCCTGCGTGCGCTTCTCGCGTGGGTTGGCCAGCACTTCGCGTGCGTCGCCGCGTTCGACGGCGATGCCTTCGTCCATGAAGAGGACTTCGTCGGCGACCTCGCGGGCGAAGGCCATCTCGTGGGTGACGAGGAGCATGGTCATTCCGTTGCCGGCGAGGTCGCGCATGACGGCGAGTACTTCGCCCACTCGTTCGGGGTCCAGCGCGCTGGTGGGTTCGTCGAACAGCATGATGGTGGGTTCCATCGCGAGTGCGCGGGCGATGGCCACGCGCTGTTGCTGGCCGCCGGAGAGCTGGGCGGGGTACTTGTGTCCGCAGCCCGAAAGGCCGACGCTGGCGAGCAGTTCCTGTGCCCGCTCCCGGCAGGCGACGCGGTCCTTCTTCTGCACCAGTACCGGTCCGGACATGACGTTGCTCTCGGCGGTCATGTTGGGGAAGAGGTTGAACTGCTGGAACACCATGCCGATGCGGGCGCGCTGTTCGGCCAGCCGCTTGGGGCGCACGGCGTGGTAGGCGTCGTCCTTCTCGACGTAGCCGAAGTCCTCTCCGTTGACCTTGAGGACTCCGCGGTCGACGGTCTCCAGCCCGTTGATGCACCGCAGCAGGGTTGATTTGCCCGAGCCGCTCGGTCCGATGATGCAGGAGATCTCCCCGGCCGCGACGGTCAGGTCGATGTCCCGCAGGACCTGGTGACGTCCGAAGCTCTTGCACAGCTTGCGTGCGACGATGGTTCCGTCCGGGTTCACAGCAGCGACTCCCTCGTAGGGGGAACGAGTTGACCGGCCCCGGGCTCGGCCGAGGTGGCGGCCGGGGTCAGCCGTGTCCGGGTGGAGCGGGAGAAACGGCGCTCGATCATGGACTGCGGCACGCTCAGCACCAGCGTCATGATCAGGTACCAGAGGCTGGCCACGATCAGCAGCGGGATCGTCTGGTAGGTGCGGGCGTAGATCGCCTGGGCGCTCTGCAGCAGATCGGCGACGCCGAGCACGCTCACCAGCGAGGTCTCCTTGAGCATGCCGATCACCTGGTTGCCGGTGGCGGGGATGATCGCCGGCATCGTCTGCGGGATGATCACGTGGCGGAGCTTGGTGAACCCCGACATGCCCAGGGACTCCGCGGCCTCGTGCTGCCCGCGGCTGACCGAGGCGAACCCGCCGCGGATGATCTCGGACATGTAGGCGGCCTGGTTGAGCGTCAGTCCCACGATGGCCGCGGTCATCGGCGTCATGATCGCGTTCACGTTCACCGGCGTGGAGATGTCGGTGAACGGGATGCCGATCGACAGGTTCGGGTACAGCGCCGCGATGTTGAACCAGAAGACCAGCTGCACGAGCACCGGGGTGCCGCGGAAGAAGGTGATGTAGAGCTGGGCCAGCCCGGAGACGGGCCGCTGGTGCGACATGCGCATCACCGCCAGCACCAGCCCCATCAGCGTGCCCAGACCCATGCTCGCCGCGGTCAGGAGCAGCGTGACCAGCAGGCCGTTGAGGATGGTCTGCGTGGTGAAGTAGCTGAACACCACGGGCCAGCGGTATTTCTCGTTCGTCACCGCGGTCCACACCAGACCGGCGACGATCGCGATGGCGACGGCCCAGGCGACGTAGTCGCGCGGACGTTTCGGCGTGATGCGCTTCTTCTCTTCGGCCCGTATAGATGGCACCGGTCCGCTCCTGGTCGTCGTGGTCTCGATCACGTCCATCGGCGTCTCAGTCCTGCGGGACGGCCGTGGCCGCGGTCTTGATCCCCAGGTCCTGGAGCCCCCAGCGGCCCAGCGCCTGGGCGTACTTGGGGCTCTCGATGATCGCCTGGAGGGCGGCCTGCACCGCGGGGGTCAGCGGGGAGTCCTTCTTCAGGGCGACGGTCACGGGCTTGGTGGTCACCAGGGGCTTGAGGACGTCGAACGTCTTGGGCTGCTGCGTGGCCGCCCACTCGAGCGCGACGAAGTCGTACATCACGGCGTCGATCCGCTTGGAGACCAGCTGGGTGAGAGCGTCGTTCACGCTGGGCAGGCTCACGGCCTTGATGGCCGGCTTGCCCTTGCTCGTACAGTCCTGCTTCGACAGCTGGGGCAGCCACTGAAGCTCCTGGGTGCTGCCGGACGTGACACCGACGTGGTGTCCGCACAGCGTGTGGGTGCCCAGTTTCTGCGGGTTGCCGTAGGGGACGGACACTCCGGTCCCGGCCTTGAAGTAGTCGACCATGTCGAGCGCCTTCAGCCGGTCCGTCGTGGCGCCCATGGTGGAGACGGTGAAGTCGTACCGGTTGGCCTGCAGGCCGGTGATGATGGTGTCGAACTTGACGTTGTTGATCTGGAGCTTCAGGCCGAGTTCGGCGGCGACCAGCCGGGCCACGTCCGGGTTGAATCCGATCGGGGTCTTGTTGTCCGACGCCATGAACGTGGTGGGCGGGTACGACAGGTCCATGGCCACCGAGAGCGTGCCCTTGGCCTTGACCGCCGCGGGCAGCAGCTTCACCGCGTTCTGGTCGGGCTTCACACCGACCGAGATGTCGTCGGTGTACTCGGCGGACGGGCCGGATCCTCCGCCCTGTGCCGTGCTCTTCGCCCCCACGTTCTGCCCGGTGGCGCCAGCTCCGCACGCGGCGAGCGCGAGGGCCAGGGCGGTCGTGACGATCGGGATGCTCAACTGCCTGTTGACCCGCATGGCGGCCGCCACGGCGCCTGCGGTGCGGCGTACGGTTCTGCGGCCTGTCCGGTTGTTTTCCATGGCGGTGCCTCCTGGGGAACGCGGGGATACGGGGAGCCTGTGATGCGAGGGACACGGGGGCCGTGATGCGGGGGATACGGGGAGCCCGTGATGCGG
>NZ_VJZC01000212.1 GCF_009377185.1 Streptomyces spongiae | reverse complement strand
GCTCGTATGCCGCGCCCCCGCCCCGTTCGGCCCGTGAAGGCGATGCGTGCCTTCGCGGGCGGGAGCGTGTTCTAGCCGAACTGCTGCTCCAGGTCCTTGAGTTTGCGCTCCAGGGAGTCGAGCCGGGGCAGCGCCATGGTGTCGTCCTCCGCGGTGAGGTCGACGGTGATCGGCTTGTCAGCCCCGCGGACGGGCTGCAGGGAGGGACGCGTACGGACGGGCAACGGCTCCGGGGTGGATATGGCAGGCTCCGACGAGACCTGCGCGGGTGCCCGCTCGACGGTCGTCGTCTCCACTTGCCGGCCGTCGCCGCGGCCGAGCAGGCCCCGGGGGCCGTGGCCACGGCTGATGGCCTTGAGCTGGGCGCGCTCCAGCTTGTGCTGATCGCGCCGACGCATCCGCTCCTGCTCCTTCTGGCGCCGGTCCTCGCGCACCTCGTCCACGGCCTCGTCCAGGCTGCGCACACCCTCCAGGAGCATGAGCGACCAGGCCCTGTACGTCTCCAGCGGGGCCCGCAGCCAGCGGACGATACGGATCTGCGGCAGCGGGCGAGGAACCAGCCCCTGCTCGCGCAGCGCGGCACGCCGGGTCTGCTTGAGCGCGCGGTCGAAGAGCACCGCGGCCGACAGGGACATGCCCGCGAAGAACTGCGGGGCGCCGTCGTGGCCGAGGCCCCTGGGCGCGTGCACCCAGTTGAACCACGCCGCCGCGCCCGCGAACGTCCACACGAGTATCCGGGAGCCGAGGGCCGCGTCACCATGGCTGGCCTCACGCACCGCGAGCACCGAGCAGAACATGGCGGCGCCGTCCAGGCCGAACGGCACGAGGTACTGCCAGCCGCCGGAGAGGGCCAGGTTCTCCTCACCGAAGCCGACCAGGCCGCGGAAGGAGAGAGCCGCCGCGACCGCGGCACAGCAGAAGAGGAGGATGTACGAGGCGGTGCCGTAGACGGCCTCCTTGCGCCGACGGCGCTCCTCGCTGCGCTCCCACGAGTCCTCGGTCTTCGCGTGCTCCCCGGACCGCTTGCCGCGCGCGAGCACCGCCATCGCCGCCAGCATGCCCAGGAGCAGCACGGCGCCCGGAAGCAGCCAGTTCAGCGATATGTCGGTCAATCTCATCAGGGGTCCCTTGCATTGGGATAGGGCGTAACGCCCGCCATAGTGGCCCAATCCCCACTGCCCTCAGGGGGTTTCGGGGCAAGAGACCGCCAAGGAAGTGCAAGGAGATGCGCAGGGCGGCATTCTGCTCGAACTACCGCGCGAGGGACGGGAGTTGAGTGCGAGCAACACTACCCGTACGGGTGGTTCCTCGGAAAGTTCCCGTGACGAGTGAGGAAGTTGTGAATTTCCTGTAACCCGAGCTCGGTCCATGGCGCGAGTTGATCTTACGGCAGATGTCGCGTTTCGCTACCCGGGGAGCATTGCGGATCGGTTACAGGACCCGCGGGGCGCCCGCGCCCGTGTGGGCCGCACGGGCGCGGGCGCCCATGCGGGCCCTCCGTACGGGGCGTCAGGCGGACGCGGCCGCCGTCAACTTGGCGACGCGTTCCGTGTCGCAGACGCGCGGGCAGGTGGGGCAGGTGTCCTCGGGGCGCAGCGTGTAGAACATGCAGCAGCTCACCCGGTCCCGGGTGGGCAACGACTCGCCGTCCGGGCCCGTCAGTTCGCGGAAGGCCGCGGAACCGACGTACGGCTTGGTCGTGCCGGGCAGCAGCAGCTCCAGCTCGCGCTGGGCGCGCTCCTCCTCGCCGAGCAGCTGGGCGACGTACCAGATCCCCTCGACGACCTCGTCGGTCGCCATGCCCCACAGGGCGCGCCCGCGGCGCCGCATCCGCGGGCCGAAGCCGGTGAGGATCGGTTCCACGTGCTCGGCGACCGCCGCCCGCACCTCGGCCCGCAGGGCCTCCTCGTCCGGTACGGCCCGCGCGCCGGGCAGGCGGGCCGCGGGGTCGTCCGGCAGGCATGCGAACGCGCCGACCCGGACGGCCAGGCGGCCCTCGGTCCGCTGGAAGGCGACGTGTTCCACGGGGAAGCGGGGCACCCGGCGCGACAGGAACCACGGGACGGTGAACAGCAGGCAGGCCGACCAGGCGTACCGGTGCAGGCCGAAGCTCGCGACGACGTCCGGGCGGCCCTTCTGTCCGTAGTCCCGCAGTATCTGCTCGTCGTCCCAGGTGAGGAAGGTGTCGAGGTCGGCTCCGCCCTCCGCGAGCCGTGCGACGGAGACCCAGCCGTCACCCCGTGGTGTCTCGTCCGCGGGGGAGAGTTCCGTCACGCCCAGATACGGATACACGTCGGTGAGCCGGGTGTACGCATCCGAGACCGGCGACGCGGCCGGTGCTGCAAGCGGCATGGGGACCCCCCGTTTCGCGGCCGTCGAGCCGAGCGGTGATCAACAGGTAAGGCTTACCTTACCCGAAGCGGTCGATATTTGAACTGACGCTCGGTGCGTTTATGGTGCTTTACGACCAGTAACAACCCCCGCAGTGAAATTCGAGCACCTCGCACACCATCGACCCCGGAGGAGACCCCGTGGAGCAGGCCGGACCGCGCCCGCGCGACCCGCAGGGCTCCACGGAGGGCGAGGGCGAGGGCGAGGGCGAGGGCGAGGTCGAGGTCGAGGGCGCGTCCGGGTCCGGGGCCGGGTCCGGGGCCGGGTTCGCCGAGGTGCGCGGGCGGACTGCCCGGGTGCCGGAGCAGCCCGGGGTGACGGATGTGAACCGGGAGCGGGGGATCGCCCCGGGGGCGGCTCGTCCCGGGCGGGGCGACGCGGTCCGTGGCGAGCACACCCACAGCGAGGCGCCCATCCCGCGTCCGGTCGTGCAGCGGGCCTCCGTGCGCGGACAGATCCTCGACGCCCTGCGCGCCGCGCTCGTGGCGGGGGAGCTCACGCCGGGTGAGGTGTACTCGGCGCCCGTGCTGGGCGAGCGCTTCGGGGTGTCCGCGACTCCCGTGCGCGAGGCCATGCAGCAACTCGCCCTGGAGGGCGCCGTCGAGGTCGTGCCCAACCGCGGCTTCCGCGTCGTCGAGCGTGGTGCTCGCGAGCTGGCCGAACTCGCCGAGATCCGGGCGCTGATCGAGATGCCCGTCGTGCTGCGGCTGGCCCGTACGCTGCCCGTCGAGCGCTGGGCCGAGTTGCGGCCCCTCGCGGAGGAGACGGCGCGGGTGGCGGCGTCGGGGTGCCGGGCTTCGTACGGTGAGGTGGACCGGGCGTTTCACCGGGCGGTGCTGGGGCTTGCGGGCAACGAGCAGTTGGTGCGGGTCGCGGAGGATCTGCATCGGCGTTCCCAGTGGGCGTTGGGGGGCGAGCCGACGCCGCGGTGTCGGGCGGGGTTGATGGCTGATGCGGCTGTGCATCTCGCGTTGCTGGATGCGTTGGGGGCGCGGGATGTGGGGGCCGTGCAGGCGTTGTTGCAGGAGCACTTCTCTGGGGTGTGAGTGCGGCGTTGGGGGTTCGGCTGGTTCCTGGGTGCGGGTTGCTTGTGGCTTGTCGCGCAGTTCCCCGCGCCCCTTTCAGGGGCGCGCGCCGTCGGGCTTTTGGTCGTTGCCGGGTGCGGGTTGTGTGTGGCTGGTCGCGCAGTTCCCCGCGCCCCTGATGGGGCGCGTCCTGGTTGCTCGCGGCCGTGCGGCGGAGCCGCGTATCGGTGCAGCCCCGCGCCCCTGACGGAGCGCGGGTGTCCTTATGCCGTTGCCGCCGGTGGAGCCAGTTGGCGGGACAGCCAGGTGGGGACGCCGCCGAGTAGACGGAAGAGGCGGGTGGCTTCTGCTCGTAGGCGGGTTGCTTCCGGGTCCGTTTCCGCGTCTGCCAGGGACGCGAGGGCCGGGGCCGTGCCGACGAGGTAGCCGAGTTCCTCGCGGATGCGGAGGGATTCGGTGAAGCCGTGGCGGGCCTCGGCCAGTTCGCCCTCGCGGAGGGCGAGTCCGGCGAGGTGGCGCCATGTGAACGAGAGCAGCAGCAGGTCGCCGTGGGCGGTGGCGCCCGCGTGGGCGCGGCGGTAGGCGGCCCGGGCGGACTGCGGGGAGTGGGCCAGGTTCTCGGCCAGCAGGCCGCGGCGGAAGTCCAGCAGGGCCCGGCCCGGTGCGCCCGGCGCGATCAGGGCCGCCGCCCGGCCGAGCGCCGCCCGTGCCTCGTCCGCCCGGTCCCGCACGCCCAACAGCGTGGCCGCGTAGGCCAGTTGACCGCGCTCACAGGCCGCCGCTCCCCGCTCGTCGTCGCTCTGGGCCTGCGCCTCGGCCGTGCGGAGCGCGTCCTCCGCGTCCTCCCAGCCCTGCTCGGTGTAGAGACAGCGCTCGACGAGGAGCGAGGTCCGCTGGAGCGAGGCCGCCGGCGTGGTCGGCCGGATCAGCGCCGCCGCGTCGGCCCAGCAGGCGCGCGAGCGCAACCGCCATACCGCGGTCTGGAGCGGATCGTCACCTGAGGTCGTTCCCGTACCAGACATGGCGGGATACGCCACGTTGCCCTCCCCGAGCGCGCCTTCGAGCTGTTGAGTGGTGGCGGCATCTCAGCACGGATCGCGGTACCCGGCCAAGGGGTCGGGTGAAGGATTTCACAAAGTCATGGGGTGAGACGGGGCGCACGGACGGCACCGCGTGCCTCCCACCGCGCACCCCCGTGACCTCAGCTCATGCGCAACGCCAGGAAGAAATCCAGCTTGTCCTCGAGGCGCGAGAGGTCCCGGCTCGTCAACTGCTCGATACGGCCCACCCGGTATCGCAGCGTGTTGACGTGCAGGTGCAGGCGGGTGGCGCAGCGCGTCCAGGAGCCGTCGCAGTCGAGGAACGCCTCCAGGGTGGGGATCAGTTCGGCGCGGTGGCGGCGGTCGTAGTCACGCAGGGGGTCCAGGAGGCGCGCGGTGAAGGCACGTCGTACGTCGTCGGGGACGAACGGGAGCAGGAGCACGTGTGAGGCCAGCTCCTGGTGGCCCGCCGCGCACACCCGGCCGGGCCGCGCCGCCGCCACCCTGCGCGCGTGCCGTGCCTCCTCCAGCGCCCCGCGCAGTCCCTCGGCCGAGTGAACCGCCGCGCTCACACCGAGCGTCACCCGTCCGTCGTCGTTCAGCCCGGCCGTCAGCGGGTCGCGCACGGACTGCAGGAGGGTGTCGGCGAGGATCCCGGTCTCGGAGCCGTCGTGCTCGGAGGAGACCGCCGGGAGCGGGACGAGGGCGACCGCCTCGTCACCGGTGTGGGCCACGGCGACGCGGTCGAAGTGCTCGGGGCCGGTCGACTGGGGGTACCCCTTGCCCGGTGAGCCCGGTGAGCCCGGTGAGCCCGGTGAGCCCGGTGAGCCCGGTGAGCCCGGGGACGGTTCGACGAGGATCTCCTCCAGCAGTGCCTGCGCCACCGGCCCGCCGTCGATCTCCCCACCGTCCCAGTCCACGCCGGCCACGACCACCTGCCAGTGCGGGGCCGCGCCCATGCCCGGCAGCAGCACCGGGGCCGCCACCCGCAGCCGGGCCGCGATCTCGGCGGGCGCGGCACCCGTCTGCACCAGCTCCAGGACCTCCTGGGCGAGCCGTCGCCGTACCGTACGGGCCGCCTCCCGCCGGTCGCGCTCGACCGCGATCAGCTGGGTCACCCCGTGCAGCAGGTCGAGCCGTTCCTCGGCCCAGTCCCCGGCGTCCGCCTCGACCGCGAGCAGCCACTCGGAGAGCACGGTCTCGCGCACGTCCCGGGCGGCGGCCGCGGTCCGGCCGGTGCTGCGGATCGGGAACAGCGAGTACGTCGTCGTGCCCACGGCCACCCGGTGCGGTGCGCGCCGGCCCGTGCGTGTCGCCGCCAGATGCTCGGCGGCCAGCCCGGCGCACACGTCGGCGGGCAAGGCCGGCCCGCTCACCCTCGGGCTCGCGACGACCCGCCCGGCGGGCGAGAGCACCCAGGCGCGCAGGTCCAGGTCGGAGCCCAGCAGGTCGAGGACCACGTCCGGGCCGCCGCCGGCCGGTCCCGAGGTCATCATCCGGCGGTGCCGGTCGACCACGGCCGCCAGGTCACCGGCCCGCTCGCCCGAGACCTGCCGGACGACGTGCTCGGTGATCGCCGCGAAGGCCACCGACTCGTTGACGGCGAGCAGGGGCAGCCGGTGCCGGGCGCAGGCCACGATCAGGTCCTGCGGCACCTCCCTCAGCTCGGCCTCACCGGCCGCGAGCGCCGTGACCCCGGCGCCCACCAGGATCCGTACGAACGGCTCGGAGTCCGTGGCGTCCCGGCGCCAGGCGAGCCCCGTGAGGACGAGCTCACCGCCCGAGAGATAGCGGCTGGGGTCGCGCAGGTCCGTGGTCATCACACCGCGCACGGTGCGGTCCAGTTCGTCCTCGCCACCGAGCAGCCGCAGGCCCAGCGCGTCGGTGTCCAGCAGTGCGCGCAGCCGCATGTGTCTTCGCCGCCGTTCTTGTCGGGGTCGTCGTCGGGGGTGCTTTCCGGCCGCCGGGGCGGTGTCCTGGGCTTTCGTGGCTGTGCTCGCTGTTTCCCGGGGGAAACGGAGACGTTACCGATGGCCTTCGTTCATACGAATCTACAAGATGGGCGTTCTGGCCAGGTAACTCCTTCATGTTTTCCGTGACTGACCCCGCCCGAGTACGGGGCTGTGTACTGGACTCATCCCCTGTGAACAGCTCAGGAACGAGCCGGGCCACCCGCACACGATCTGGCTCAAAGGGAACGACCCACGAGACCAAGAAGAGACGAAGAAGAGAGCCGGTCATGGACTTCCTTCGCCCCGCCAGCTGGGAGGAGGCGCTCGCCGCGAAGGCCGAGCATCCCACCGCTGTGCCGATCGCGGGTGGCACCGACGTGATGGTCGAGATCAACTTCGACCACCGCCGACCCGAGTACCTCCTCGACCTGACCCGCGTCGGCGACCTCTACGAGTGGGAGGTCGGCGAGGACAGCGTCCGGCTCGGAGCCTCGGTCCCGTACACCCGGATCATGGAGAACCTGCGGGCCGAGCTGCCGGGCCTCGCCCTCGCCTCCCACACGGTCGCCTCGCCGCAGATCCGCAACCGCGGCGGCGTCGGCGGCAACCTCGGCACCGCCTCCCCGGCCGGCGACGCCCACCCGGCGCTCCTCGCGGCGGGCGCCGAGGTCGAGGCCGAGTCCGTACGGGGCTCGCGGCGCATCCCGATCGACGCCTTCTACACGGGCGTCAAGCGCAACGCCCTCGCGGCCGACGAGCTGATCCGCGCGGTCCACATCAACAAGGCGGACGGACCGCAGCAGTTCTCGAAGGTGGGCACGCGCAACGCGATGGTGATCGCGGTGTGCGCCTTCGGTCTCGCGCTGCACCCCGGGACCCGCACGGTCCGCACGGGCATCGGCTCGGCGGCTCCCACCCCCGTCCGCGCCACGGTCGCCGAGGAGTTCCTGGGCGCGGCGCTCGACGAGGGCGGCTTCTGGGACAGCGGCCGGATCATCCCCCCGTCCGTCGCCCGGCAGTTCGCCGAGCTCTGCTCCGCCGCCTGCAACCCGATCGACGACGTCCGGGGCACCGCGGGCTACCGTCGCCACGCGGTCGGCGTCATGGCCCGCCGGACGCTGATGTGGACCTGGGAGTCGTACCGCGGCACCGACCGCGCCACCGAGGGAGCTGCGTAATGCGCGTCAACTTCACGGTCAACGGCCGTCCGCAGGAAGCCGACGACGTGTGGGAGGGCGAGAGCCTCCTGTACGTGCTGAGGGAGCGGCTGGGACTGCCCGGTTCCAAGAACGCCTGTGAGCAGGGCGAGTGCGGGTCGTGCACCGTACGGCTGGACGGCGTGCCGGTGTGTTCGTGCCTGGTCGCGGCCGGTCAGGTCGAGGGGCGCGAGGTCGTCACGGTGGAGGGGCTTGCGGAGTACGCCCAGCAGCGCTCCCGCGGTACGGGGGCGTGTGGGACCTCGCTGGACGAGGCCAGGTGGTGGTCGGCGCAGGGCACCGACTCCGGGACCGGCGAGGGCACCGAACTGGCCCCCGTCCAGCAGGCATTCATCGACGCGGGCGCCGTCCAGTGCGGCTTCTGCACCCCGGGCCTGCTCGTCGCCGCCGACGAGATGCTGGAGCGCAACCCGAACCCCACCGACGCGGACATCCGCGAGGCCCTGTCGGGCAACCTCTGCCGCTGCACCGGCTACGAGAAGATCATGGACGCGGTCCGCCTGGCGGCCGCCCGGCAGGGAGAGGCGGTCTGAGCCCATGCGGACCAACGGCACTCCCACCCAGCTCACCCAGGGCTCGCGGACCAGGGGCGGCATCGGCGAGTCCACACTCCGCCCCGACGGCACCCTCAAGGTCACCGGCGAGTTCGCGTACTCGTCCGACATGTGGCACGAGGACATGCTCTGGGGCCAGATCCTGCGCTCCCCGGTCGCGCACGCCGAGATCGTCTCCATCGACACGAGCGAGGCCCTCGCGACACCGGGTGTGTACGCCGTCCTGACGTACGACGACCTGCCGACCGAGGTGAAGCACTACGGCCTGGAGATCCAGGACACCCCGGTCCTCGCCCACGGCAAGGTCCGTCACCACGGCGAGCCCGTCGCGGTCGTCGCCGCCGACCACCCGGAGACCGCGCGCCGCGCCGCCGCGAAGATCAGGGTCGAGTACCGCGAGCTGCCGGTCATTACCGACGAGGCCTCCGCGACCGCGCCCGACGCGGTCCTCGTCCACGAGAACCGCACGGACCACCACGCGTCCCACGTCTCGCACCCGAACATCGTCCACCGCCAGCCGATCATCCGCGGCGACGTGGAGGAGGCCCGTCGGCGTGCCGACGTGATCGTCGAGGGCGAGTACGTCTTCGGCATGCAGGACCAGGCATTCCTCGGCCCCGAGTCGGGCCTCGCGGTCCCCGCCGAGGACGGCGGCGTCGACCTCTACGTAGCCACCCAGTGGCTGCACGCCGACCTCAGGCAGATCGCCCCCGTCCTCGGCCTGCCCGAGGAGAAGGTCCGCATGACACTCTCCGGCGTCGGTGGTGCCTTCGGCGGTCGCGAGGACCTGTCGATGCAGATCCACGCCTGCCTGCTCGCCCTGCGCACCGGCAAACCCGTCAAGATCGTCTACAACCGCTTCGAGTCCTTCTTCGGACACGTCCACCGCCACCCGGCGAAGCTGTACTACGAGCACGGCGCGACGAAGGACGGCAAGCTCACCCACCTCAAGGCCCGCATCGTGCTGGACGGCGGCGCGTACGCCTCCTCCTCACCGGCGGTCGTCGGCAACGCCGCCTCGCTGGGCGCCGGCCCGTACGTCGTCGACGACGTCGACATCGAGGCCGTCGCCCTCTACACCAACAACCCGCCCTGCGGCGCCATGCGTGGCTTCGGCGCCGTCCAGGCGTGCTTCGCGTACGAGGCGCAGATGGACAAGCTGGCCGCGAAGCTGGACATGGACCCGGTGGAGTTCCGGCGGCTGAACGCCATGTCGCAGGGGGCCGTGATGCCCACCGGCCAGGTCGTCGACTCCCCGGCCCCGGTCGCCGAACTCCTGCGCCGCGTCAAGGCGATGCCGCTGCCGCCCGAGCAGCAGTGGCTCACGGCGGGCGAGGACGCGGACGTACGGCAGCTCCCGGGCGGCCTGTCCAACACCACGCACGGCGAGGGCGTCGTCCGCGGCATCGGCTACGCGGTCGGCATCAAGAACGTCGGCTTCTCCGAGGGCTTCGACGACTACTCGACGGCGAAGGTGCGCATGGAGGTCGTCGGCGGCGAGCCGGTGGCGACGGTGCACACGGCCATGGCGGAGGTCGGCCAGGGCGGCGTCACCGTCCACGCGCAGATCGCCCGCACGGAACTGGGCGTCGCACAGGTGACGATCCGCCCCGCGGACACACAGGTGGGATCGGCGGGCTCGACGTCGGCGTCGCGCCAGACGTACGTCACCGGCGGCGCCGTGAAGAACGCCTGCGAGCTGGTGCGCGAGAGGGTCCTGGAGCTGGGCCGCCGCAGGTTCGGCACCTACCACCCGGCCTGGGCGACCGCCGAACTCCTCCTGGAGGGCGGCAAGGTCGTCACCGACGGCGGCGAGGTCCTCGCCGACCTGGTGGACGTGCTCGGCGACGAGGCCGTCGAGGTCGAGGAGGAGTGGCGCCACCGGCCCACCGAACCCTTCGACCTGCGCACGGGACAGGGCTTCGGCCATGTGCAGTACTCGTTCGCCGCGCACCGGGCCGTCGTCGAGGTCGACACCGAACTCGGCCTGGTCAAGGTCATCGAGCTGGCCTGCGCCCAGGACGTCGGCAAGGCGCTCAACCCGCTCTCCGTCGTCGGCCAGATCCAGGGCGGCACGACGCAGGGGCTGGGCGTCGCGGTGATGGAGGAGATCGTCGTCGACCCGAGGACGGCGAAGGTCAGGAACCCCTCCTTCACGGACTACCTCATCCCCACGATCCTCGACACCCCGACCATCCCCGTCGACGTGCTCGAACTCGCCGACGACCACGCCCCGTACGGTCTCCGCGGCGCCGGAGAGGCCCCCACCCTGTCGTCGACTCCGGCCGTCCTCGCGGCGATCCGCGACGCGACGGGACTGGAACTGAACAGGACGCCGGTACGCCCGGAGCACCTGACCGGTACGTAACCCACTGGCCGGCGGAGGAGACCGAGAGATGCTGGACATCGCCGAAGAACTGCACCGGTGGGTCGAGCAGGGACGCGACATCGCGGTGGCCACCGTCGTGGCCGTCGGCGGCAGCGCGCCCCGCCGGCCGGGCGCCGCCCTCGCGGTGGACGCCGACGGCACGGCGATCGGCTCGGTCTCCGGCGGTTGCGTGGAAGGCGCGGTCTACGACCTGTGCCGACAGGCCCTGGAGGACGGCGAGCCGGTCCTCGAACGCTTCGGCTACAGCGACGAGGACGCCTTCGCCGTCGGCCTCACCTGCGGTGGCGTCATCGACATCCTCGTCACGCCGGTCCGTTCCGGCGACCTGGCCCGCCCGGTGCTCGCGTCCGCGCTCTCCGCCGCCGCGCGGGGCGAGGCGGTGGCGGTGGCCCGGATCGTCTCCGGCCCGGCGGAGCTGTTGGGCCGCGCGCTCCTCGTACGACCCGACGGTGTGGACGAGGGTGTGTCCGACGGCACGTACGAGGGCGGCTTCGGCGCCCACCCCGAACTGGACCGTACGGTCGCGGCCGAGGCGGGCGCCTTCCTGGACGCCGGCCGCACCGGCACCCTGGAGATCGGAGAGCGGGGCTCGCGCTGCGGAGCACCGCTCACGCTGCTGGTGGAGTCCTCGGTCCCACCGCCCCGGATGATCGTCTTCGGCGCGATCGACTTCGCCTCGGCACTCGTCCGCGTCGGCAAGTTCCTCGGCTACCGCGTGACGGTCTGCGACGCCCGCCCGGTGTTCACGACCACGGCCCGCTTCCCGGAGGCCGACGAGGTGGTGGTCGAGTGGCCGCACACGTACCTGGAGCGCACCCCGGTCGACGCCCGAACGGTCCTGTGCGTCCTCACCCACGACGCCAAGTTCGACGTACCACTGCTGAAGCTCGCGCTGCGGCTGCCCGTGGCGTACGTCGGCGCGATGGGCTCTCGCCGTACCCACCTCGACCGCGACGCGCGCCTGCGCGAGGTCGGCCTGACGGAACGGGAGCTGTCCCGCCTCCACTCCCCGATCGGCCTGGACCTCGGGGCCCGTACCCCGGAGGAGACGGCCCTGTCCATCGCGTCCGAGATCGTCGCGGTCCGGCGGGGCGGCAGCGGGGTGTCACTGACCGGGGCGCACACACCGATCCATCACGACGCGGCACCGGAGCGGATACCGGTGAGGAGAATCGGGTCGGTGGCCTAGCGTCTGCCGGGTTCTTGTGGGCGTTCGGGTGCGGGTCCGTCGTGGTTGCTCGCGCAGTTCCCCGCGCCCCTGAAAAGCCACCGGGCGAGTCCCTGCTCTTAAGGGGCGCGGGGAACTGCGCGACCAGCCACCCACGACCCGCACCCGAACACCCACAGGAACCCGGCAGACGAGACGCCGCGGGCGGTCCGGCCGGCTAGCGGCCGAGGAGTCGGCCGAAGCCTTTGTGACGCTCGATCTTCTCGTCGGACGGGGCGGAGACCGTACGCGTACCGCCGGCCCCGACGACCCCCCTCTTCACCCCGGTCGTCCAGATGGCGCCGTCCATCTGCCGCCGGTCCGGCAGGCCGAGGGAGATCTCCGGCTTCTTGTCGCCGGTCAGGTCCGACACCTTGAGGTTGAAGCCGATACGGACGCGGGCCCACCCCGTGGGGAAGCCGGGAGCGGTCGGCGCGTAGAACTTCGTGTCCCTGGCCTTCACCCCGGAGGCGCTGCCCGGCAGGACGTACAGGCCGCCACCGCCGTGGTCGGGGCTGCCTCCGTCGTCCGTCTCCGGCCACCCCTCGCCGTAGCCGGAGACCACCAGGTCCGGGTAGCCGTCACCGGTGATGTCCCCGGCACCCAGGTCGTGTCCGAACTGGTTCATGTCGCCGGGCGCCCCGGGCACGCCCGGGGTCTCCTTGGTGATGACCCTGACGGCGCGGTCCGGGTCGATCCCCCGGGCAGAACCGTAAGAGACGTGCACACGGCCGGTCGCGGACCAGTCCTCGACGGTGTGGTAGCTGTCACCGACGGCGATGTCCCCGTAACCGTCCTTGTCGAAGTCGGCGACCACGGCGGTGGACCCCGCGCGAACCGTCACCGGTGTCGACCGCAGTCCGGAGGCACCGCCGAGCATCACCCGGCCCGGCTTGTGGCTGCCGGGGGTCTTGTCCCCGAGGATGACCAGATCGTCGATCGCGCCCTTGTTGACTCGTCCGACGGCCAGTCGTCCGTTCTGCCAGAAGCCGAAGGAGAGCGTCATACCGGGGTCCACCGGCACCACGCCCGCGGGCTTCCCGGCGGAGCTGAAGGGGCCCCGGAACAGATCGAGCCGGTTCCGGTGGGCGATCACCAGGTCGGTCTTCCCGTCGCCGGTGAAGTCACCGGCGGCGAGCGCGCTGCCGAAGTTGCCGGACGCCGCCGGGGCGTTGTCGGCCACCTGGGCCCCGCCCGTGAGGCCACCCGGGCTGCCCCAGAGCAGGGTGACCCTGCCACGGTCGTCGTCCTTCTCCACCACGTCCGACCAGGAGGCGCTGACCGCGAGGTCCGCGTAACCGTCCGCGTTGAAGTCTCCGTTGGCGATCACATCGCCGAAACCGTTGTTGAGCCCCGCCTTTCCGGGCACACCGGGGCTGTCCTGGGTGATGGCCTTGAGCCCGGTCCGCTGTACGCCGGACGCGGAGCCGTAGGCGACCGAAACGTACCCGGCGGCCCAGCCGGCGTTCTCCGCGGTGCCCTCGACCCTGAGGTCGGCCTGGGACGAAGAGGTCGCCAGATCGCGGTAACCGTCACCGTTGAAGTCGTCGGGGAAGCGCGTGGCCGCCGGTCTGTCGGCGGCCGCCGCCGGCTGGGCGGTGAAGGTCAGGGGGACCAGCAGGCCCCCGGTGATCGCCGCCGCCGTGGCGGTAGCCAGGGAAGCGCGGCGGATACGAAGGTGCAACGTCTCTCTCCCGTCGACAAGGGCCGCTCCACGAGGGTGCGGTACGGCTCCATGTGCCTGGCCGGACCGGAAGGACCGCCAGGATCAGCACGGGCAAGACCTTCGATGAAATGGAATGGTTGTACGAAAACCGGCGAAGTGTTGCGGGTTTATGCGGTGCCCTTCGTTCCGCCGGACACGCGCCGACGCCGTGTCAGAACCGCGTCAGAACCGCGTCAGAACCGCGTCAGAACCGCGTCAGTACGGCGTCAGTACCGTGTCGCTCGTCCTTGGGAGCCGGGCTCCCGTAGCAGGCCGTCCACCGCGCGGCCGAACGTCCAGTGGGCCGTCCGTGCCAGGGGCCGGTCGAAGGCGCGGGGCAGGAGGCGCACCGACAGGTCCTCGCGCCAGATCACTCGGGATCCGCCGTCGCCGTGCGGATGGACCTCGATCTCCGCCCAGCCGGTGACGAAGCGTCCCTTCTTGGCCAGGCGGCACTGGGCGGCGGTGGTGGTGTCCCTCGCCGGTGGCCGCCAGGTGACGACCTCCATGGGGTCGTCGAACGCGAGGGGGCCGACCCCGGAGCGGGCCACGAAGACGGTGCCCTCGCGGGTCGGCGGGGCTGTGCGCAGGGTGACGCGGGTCAGGGGGACTACGTCGGCGTGGCGTTCCCAGTCAGTGAGGCGCAGCCACGCCTGGTCGACGGGGAGCGGGGTGACGCGTTCCAGGGCGAAGAGGACCACGACGTGATCGTAGGCAGTCCGGCGCGGACAGGAAGCGGCTCAGGGCGCCGGGCACGACTGCGCGTCAGGCTCCGAGGCGGCATGGTGGTCGGTTGGTCCGGCATGCCGCCTGTTCCGGGTATGTCACTGGTTCCAGGCATGATGCGCACCTTTTCGTGGCAATCTCTCGGGTGGGATCGTTGGGGGTTCCGGCTGTGACGGGCCGGACGGGGGATGCGCAACAGGGGGACGCGTCAGATGACCGAGCACGCTTTTCCGGAACTCTTCGAGGAACCACTGTCGCTCGCTCTCGACCGCCGCGGACGTGCCGGTGAACCGGCCCCGCCCGGCCCGCCGTTGGAGGGGCGCGTCCTGCTCGGTGGGCCGCTGTCCGTGCCCGTGACCCCGGAGTACGTCGCCGAGGACCGCGACATGGCCCTGTTTGTCGAGCAGGAGGCCGCGCGGGCCGTCTACCACGTGGTCCACCTCGCGGTGACGATGGCCACGGAGCCGGTGTCCCCGCGCCTCGACCATGTGCAGATCGACCTCGAACTGTCCACCTCCGCCGGCGCGGGGGGCAACGGCGGCGAACCGCCGCTCGCCTGGTCGATGGCACCGCTGAAGGTCACCGAGGAGACGGAGATCGGTACGACCTTCAAGCTCGGCCCGCAGCTGAGGATCGCTCAGGTGCAGGGCTCCCTGGGCGAGGTCAGCCGGACCCGGACCGGTAGGCGCACCGTCCCGCTCCTGGAGGCGACCGGCGAGCTGAGCCCCGAGCCCCGTTGGGTGCTGCGGGGAACGAAGGGCGTGCCACTCAGCGGTTCACAGCGCTTGGTCGTGGTGATCCGGGTGCCGGTCGGAAGTCGGACAAGAGTGGTCACAAGCGTGCGCGCGGCAGTCGTGAAGGGCTCAATTCTCCGCAAGTACGTTCGTCAGCTGCCGGAGCCGTTGAGCCTGTCCACAGTGGTGTGATCCGCCGCGACGCAGGTGCGGGCGCCGGGGCGGTAGGGGGAGGTA
>NZ_VJZC01000211.1 GCF_009377185.1 Streptomyces spongiae | reverse complement strand
ATCGCGGGCCGCGTGGGTTCGTCGGCAGTGCGGGACCGGGGGGTCTCCGGCCAGGTCTGCCCAGTCGAGTCGGCGGCTTCGGGTGCCGGGGCCTCGGGCCACGACGGCGGAGGGGAAGAGGGCGGGCCGTGTGCCCCGGCCGATGACGTGGGCTCCGTCATCCAGTGCCGCAGCGCGCCCGCCTCGACGTCGATCTGCGCGCTGAGCGTGTCCAGGT
Organism: Streptomyces spongiae; assembly: GCF_009377185.1. Classification (GTDB taxonomy): domain Bacteria; phylum Actinomycetota; class Actinomycetes; order Streptomycetales; family Streptomycetaceae; genus Streptomyces; species Streptomyces spongiae. The sequence continues at coordinate 14,971 of NZ_VJZC01000211.1, read as the reverse complement.
CGTCGTCCGCGAAGCGGCGGGCCCGGTCGTGCGCCGCCCAGCGCAGGGAGTCCGCCGCCTTGATGATCCGCTCGGTGCGCTCGCGCAGGTCCGGCAGGCGCTCGGTGAGCTTGGCGCGGTCCGGATCGGACTCCAGGCGCCTCAGCTCGCCGTCCAGCTCGTGCCCGTGCGCACTGAGACGCTGGAAGAGGCCCAGCGACTCCCTCAGGGACTCGTCCTCCCCCACGCCCGCGTGCAGCGCGTCCTGGGTGGCCCGCATCGTCGAGCGCAGCCTGAGCCGCAGATCGGCCAGCTGACCCGCCGCGCCGGGCTGGGCGAAGCTCTTGGCCCGCAACGTGGTGTCCTCGACCGTGCGGCGGGCCTGCTCGATCGTGCGGTCCACACCGCGCTTGGCGGCACCGACCACCTTGACCGTGGCGTACGCCCCCAGCACCAGGAACAGCACGACGATCAGGGCGACCACTGCGATCACGGCCTCCACGACGCTCCTCCTCCGACCCGCTCGGCAGCTACTGCGCTGTTCTTCCACGGTAAACGCAACGGGCAGGCCCGGAGTTCCTGCAGAACCCCGAACCTGCCCGTAAGGGATCACCCCGACCGGTCCGCAGGCCCTCGGTGAGCCGGGCCGGCGTGCGGGTCGAGCCGGTTACCCGGCCACCGAGCGTGTTCAGGCCGTGACGATGTTCACCAGCTTCGGCGCCCGCACGATCACCTTGCGGATCCCGGCACCGCCCAGCGCGGAGACGACCTTCTCGTCGGTCAGCGCCACCTTCTCCAGCTCCGCCTCGGAGATGGACGGCGACACCTCCAGGCGTGCCTTGACCTTGCCCTTGATCTGCACGACGCAGGTCACGGTCTCGTCCACGACGTACGCCGGGTCGGCGACCGGGAAGTCCTGGTGGACGACCGAGTCGGTGCGGCCCAGCTTGCGCCAGAGCTCCTCGGCGATGTGCGGGGCCAGCGGCGCGACCAGCAGCACCAGCGGCTCGGCGACGGAACGCGGGACCGGCCCCCCCGCCTTGGTCAGGTGGTTGTTCAGCTCGGTGACCTTGGCGATCGCGGTGTTGAACCGCATGCCTTCCAGGTCCTGGCGTACACCGTCGATGGCCTTGTGCAGCGCCCGCAGGGTGTCCTCACCGGGCTCCGCGTCCACCACGGTGACCTCGCCGGCCGTCTCGTCCACGACGTTGCGCCACAGTCGCTGCAGCAGCCGGAACTGGCCCACCACCGCGCGCGTGTCCCACGGCCGCGACACGTCCAGCGGGCCCATCGCCATCTCGTACAGGCGCAGGGTGTCCGCCCCGTACTCGACGCAGATCTCGTCCGGAGTGACGGCGTTCTTCAGGGACTTGCCCATCTTGCCCAGCAGGCGGGTGACCTTCTCGCCCTGGTAGTAGTACGCGCCGTCGCGCTCCTCCACCTCGGCGGCCGGTACGGCGATGCCGCGGCTGTCGCGGTAGACGTACGCCTGGATCATGCCCTGGTTGAACAACTTGTGGAACGGCTCGGCCGAGGAGACGTGCCCCAGGTCGTACAGGACCTTGGACCAGAAGCGCGCGTACAGCAGGTGCAGCACGGCGTGTTCGGCGCCGCCCACGTACAGGTCGACGCCGCCGTGCGGTGTGCCCTCGCGCGGGCCCATCCAGTACTGCTCGACGGCCGGGTCGACCAGCTTCTCGCTGTTGTGCGGGTCCAGGTAGCGCAGCTCGTACCAGCAGGAACCGGCCCAGTTGGGCATGGTGTTGGTCTCGCGCCGGTATGTGCGCGGGCCCCGGCCGTCACCCAGGTCCAGTGTGACGTTGACCCAATCCTCGTTGCGGGACAGCGGGGTTTCGGGCTGGGTGTCGGCGTCGTCCGGGTCGAAGGTGCGCGGGGAGTAGTCCTCGACCTCCGGCAGTTCCAGGGGCAGCATCGACTCGGGCAGCGCGTGGGCGACGCCGTCCTCGTCGTAGACGATCGGGAAGGGCTCGCCCCAGTAGCGCTGGCGGCTGAACAGCCAGTCGCGCAGCCGGAAGTTGACGGTACCCTCGCCGACGCCCCGGTGCTCCAGCCATTCGGTGATGCGGGCCTTGGCCTCGACGACGCCCAGGCCGTCCAGCGAGACCTCGTCGTTGGCGGAGCCGATGATCTTCGCGTCGTACGACCCGAAGGCGTCTTCCCATGTCGATGTGTCGGTGCCGCGGCCGTCGGTGGGCTCGACGATGCACCGGATCGGCAGTTCGAAGGCGCGCGCGAACTCGAAGTCGCGCTGGTCGCCCGCCGGGACGGCCATGATGGCGCCGGTTCCGTAGCCCATCAGCACGTAGTCGGCGATGAAGACGGGGACCTGCTCGCCGTTGACCGGGTTGGTCGCGTACGCGCCGATGAAGACGCCGGTCTTGTCCTTGGCCTCGGCCTGCCGCTCCACGTCCGACTTGGAGGCGGCCTGCGCGCGGTACGCGGCGACGGCCTCGGCCGGGGTGGCGTGACCGCCGGTCCACACCTGGTGTGTGCCCTCGGGCCAGGCGTCCGGGGTGAACTTCTCGACCAGCGGGTGCTCGGGCGCCAGCACCATGTAGGTCGCGCCGAACAGGGTGTCGGGGCGCGTGGTGAAGACCGTGATGCGCTCGCCGTCGATCGGGAAGTCGACGCGGGCACCCTCGGAACGGCCGATCCAGTTGCGCTGCTGCAGCTTGATGGCCTCGGGCCAGTCCAGCGCCTCCAGGTCGTCCAGCAGCCGGTCGGCGTACGCGGTGATGCGCATGTTCCACTGGCGCAGCTTGGCCTTGAAGACCGGGAAGTTGCCGCGCTCGGAACGGCCGTCGGCGGTGACCTCCTCGTTGGCCAGCACGGTGCCCAGGCCGGGGCACCAGTTGACCGGCGCGTCGGATGCGTACGCCAGGCGGAACTCGCCCAGGACCTCGGCACGCTCGATGGCGCTCAGCTCGTGCCACGCGCGCGTGTGCCCGGGTACCGCGCGCTCACCGGACTCGAACGCGGCGATCAGCTCGGAGATCGGACGGGCCTTCCCGGCCTCGTCGTCGTACCAGGAGTTGAAGATCTGCAGGAAGATCCACTGGGTCCACTTGTAGTAGTCCGGGTCGATCGTGGCGAACGACCGGCGCTTGTCGTGGCCCAGGCCCAGCCGGCGCAGCTGGACCTTCATGTTCTCGATGTTGGCCTCGGTGGACACGCGCGGGTGCGTGCCGGTCTGCACGGCGTACTGCTCGGCGGGCAGTCCGAACGCGTCGAAGCCCAGGGTGTGCAGGACGTTGTGGCCGGTCATCCGCTGGAACCGGGCGAAGACATCGGTGGCGATGTAGCCCAGGGGGTGACCGACATGCAGGCCCGCGCCCGAGGGGTACGGGAACATGTCCATGATGAACTTCTTGGGCCTGGCGGCCTGCTCCGGGGCGCCCGCCAGGTCGCCCGTCGGGTTGGGCACCTCGTACGTGCCCTCGGCGTCCCAGAAGTCCTGCCAGCGTGCCTCGATCTCGGCCGCGACGGCGGCCGTGTAGCGGTGCGGCGCGGCCTCCGCCGACACGGCAGCGGCGGCAGCGGGGTTCGTCTCGCTCATGATCCTCAAAGCTCCATCGATCGTCTCTGCCAGCGACTGTGACGTTCAGGAAACGAAAAATCCCCTCACACAGGAGGGGACGCCGCGCTGACTCCGACCACGTTTCACCCGCGGTCGGGACTGGTCAGCGCGGCCCGCTAAGCAGAAGGCGTACGGCACGCATAGCGTCAGGGTACCGCAGCCCCCGCGCGCGCCGCGACGAGCTTCCGCGGAGGCGCGAGCACCGAGTGTCGGCCATCAGAACCGGCCAAAGAAGTTGAACATTATTCAAAAGTTACTTCGCGTACCGGTCACTAAGGTGCATCACCAATGTGAGATTGCCCCTTGATAACGAGGCAATAACTCAAACCTCGTACCGCTCGGTTTGCCTCCACTTAGAGTGCGAGTCACGGGACCGCTTTCCCGAACCGTTCGGAGTTGCCCCCATGAACCCTCGTAGTAGTAACAGCACGCTCCCCAGGACGGGCCGCTCGGCCTATGGGGTTGCGACCGCTGCCGCTCTGCTGCTCATACCCGTGATCGTGCTGGCTGGAGGTGACGCAGTCCGGGAGTTCCTCGACTTCGGCGCCGGCGTGCTGTCGCTGGTCGCCCTCTCCTGCTCGGTGATCTGGGGCCTGGTCGCCAGCGACCGGCTGTTCCTCAACACGCGTCAGCGCATCATGGCGCAGGCCGTGCACCGCACGACCGCGGTCGCCTCGGTCGCCTTCCTGCTGCTGCACGTCACGGTGAAGATCGTGCTGGAGCACGCGCCGTTCTACGCCGCGCTCATCCCCTTCAGCCTCGGCTTCACGGGCACGGCGGTACTCATCAGCTTCGGCTCGATCGCCGGCCTGCTCATGATCACCACGGCCCTCACCGGCGCGCTCCGCAGCGCCTTCATGAGCCGGGCGGACATCGCGGCGCGCTGGCGCGTGTTCCACATGCTGGCCTACCCGGCCTGGTGCTTCGCGTTGGTCCACGGACTCTACGCGGGTCGCGAAGCGAAGCCTGTCTTCGTGATCCTCTACAGCGTGTGCCTCGTCGGCGTCGCGGGCGCCCTCATGCTGCGCGCGGCCCCCCGCCCGTTCAAGCGCCGGGTGGCCGACCAGATCGTCGCCGTGCTCGGCACCGACACCCGGCCGGGCCGCGAGGACCTCGACGCCAGCCGTGCCCGGATGGCCGACACGATGGCCGGAGCGTCCGCCTTCGGCGGAGACCCCGGCCGTGGCCGCGGAGGCGACTCGCCCCTGCCGGGCATGGGCTCGCGCGGAGGCAGCCCCCTGGGGGACACGATGGTGCCGCCGCCGCGGACACCGTCACCGAACCTGTACGAGTCCGCCTCGCGCGCCGACGCACCGGACCCCGGCCCCGGCTTCGCGGCCGCCTACCGTGCCGTGTCGGCCTCCCCGCGCGCGCAGGACCCGCTGACCCCCCAGCCGACCCAGCGCATGGACATGCCGCTGGACATGCAGCCCACCGAGGCCATTCCGCGCTACGACGACGGCTCCACCACGGGCACCCGCTGGCCGGCCCCGTCCCCGCCGCCGGTCGGCGAGGCGCCGCCGTCGGCGTACGACCCGATGCAGGACACGTTCGCGGGCCAGACGTTCGCAGGTCAGGCGTACCCCGGCCAGACGTACCCCGGCCAGACCTACGGAGGGACTCCGGAAACTTCCTACGGAACGGCTGAAACGAACACCCCCTACGACACGTACAACCCGAACGACACGTACAACAGCGGTCCCGCCACTGAAACGCTGCCCGGCGCGTACGACTACGACACGCCGGGCTCCGGCGAACCCTGGAACGCGCCTTCCGGAGGCTTTAAGTGAACGAGGCCCTTCCCGACGTCCCCGAAGTCCGTGTGGTGGGGCTCCCACAGCTCACCTCGGGTTTCGACCTCGTCGAGAGACTCGACCTCCCTATGCACCTCAAGGTGCACGGTCCGCTCGAGCCCATGGGCGGTGAGCAACTCGCCCAGCTCTCCGAGCGGATCAACCTGAAGGGGCGCGGCGGCGCGGGCTTCCCCTTCCACAAGAAGCTGCGCTCGGTCGCCGAGTCGGCGATCAAGCGCGGCATCCGGCCGGTGGTCGTCGTCAACGGAAGCGAGGACGAGCCTGCCTGCCGCAAGGACACGGTGCTGATCAACCGTGCCCCGCACCTCATCCTGGACGGCGCGCTGCTGGTCGCCGAGGCCTTGGGCGCCCGCCAGCTCGTCGTCGGGGTGACACGTGAATCCACCCAGCGCTCGATGGAGGCCGCCCTCTCCGAGCGCGGACTGAACAACCGGCGCGGCGCGGCCATCCGCGCGAGTGTGCAGCGCAACCCGGTACGCATGGTCACCGGAGCCGCCGCCTCGCTGATCCGCTCCATCGACGGCGGCCCGGCCATCCCGCCCGGCCGCAAGACCAGTGCGTCGCGGAGCGGTGTCGGGGGCGCGCCCACGCTGCTCTCCAACGCCGAGACCTTCGCCCAGCTCGCTATCGCCGCACGCATCGGCTCCGAGCGCTACGGCAACACCGGCCTGTACGACGAGCCGGGCACCGTGATGCTCACGGTCTCCGGCGCGGTCGCCCGCCCCATGGTGATCGAGGCGCCCACGGGCGTGCCGCTGCGCTACGTCCTGCAGCTCGCCGGCGCCCCGCCGGTCCCGCAGGGTGTGCTGACCGGCGGCTACCACGGCAAGTGGATCGACGCGGCGACCGTCAACGAGGCGGTCGTCTCGCGCAACTCCCTTGACGCGGTGGGAGGCGCGCTCGGCGCGGGCGCCATCCTCCCGATCACCCAGGAGACCTGCCCGCTGGGCGAGTCACTGCAGGTGGCGAAGTGGCTGGCGGAGGAGAGCGCGGGACAGTGCGGTCCCTGCTACCTCGGTCTGCCGGCGGCCGCACGCGGCATGGAGGACATCCTCAACGGCGGCGGCCCTGCCGCCCTGGAGGCCCTCAAGCAGGTCGCCAAGAACGTGAAGCGGCGCGGCGCGTGCTCGCACCCGGACGGCTCCGCGATGTTCCTGGAGTCGACCATCAAGGCGTTCACGGACGACCTGGCGGCCCATGTCCTCGGAAACGGCTGCGGAAGACCCGTGGAGGGCGTTCTGCCGCTCTTCGAGGGCGGCAGGGCCCCTACGGGCATCCCGGGCGGAATGGTCGAGGAGGAGAGCGGCTCCAGCCGTCAGAAGATCTTCGTCGACTGGACCCTGTGCCGCGGCCACGGCCTGTGCGCGGACATCCTTCCGGAGGTCTTCGAACTGGGCGCCGACGGCTTCCCGACCGTCGCGCAGGCGGCCGTACCCCGCTACGCCGAGCAGAAGGCCCTGCGCGCGGTGCGCCGCTGCCCGGCTCTGGCCCTGCGCATCGAGGAGGACGGCGGCTCCGCGCCGTCCCGCAACAACCTGCCGGTCCTCTCGCAGGGCCGCGGCCGCCGGGCCCTGGGCAGCGGTCGCTGAGCACGTCCTGAGGGGGGCCGCCGTGTCACGGTGGCCCCCCTTACGACGTGTCGGGCTCCCCTTCCGGGGACCTGCGTCCGCGGCCCACTCTCACGCCGAAACCGAAGATCCCGCCCGATCACATTGATCGGACGGGATCTTTTCTGTGGAGCTAAGGAGAATTGAACTCCTGACCTCCTGCATGCCATGCAGGCGCTCTACCAACTGAGCTATAGCCCCTCACGGCCATGCGGCGAAGCCGCAGACTGACCGGTCCGCCTGGTTTCCCTGGCGCGACGCCAACATTACACGGTCCTACGGGTGCACCACCAAATCGTTTCCGTTCTGTCCGGATTTGGCATGTGATGCCCTCTCGCGCCGGAGAGGGCCTCTGCGCGCCGCCGGAGGCCAAGACCCAACAATCCCCGGCACACCCGTCGTTCAGGCCGTCACGAACGAATAGAACCGCTTGAGCGTGCAGTGCTCCTCGAGGAGCCGGCCGTAGATCGGCTCACCCTCCAGCTCGCGGTACGTCTCGATCGGGTCGCCTTTTATGATCAGCGCCCGCGCGCATTCCTCGCACCAGTACTGGTACTCGTGGTTGAGGGGTTCCATGTCGCGGACAATCGGCGTACCGCTGCCGCACCAGTCGCATTTCCTCCTGTGTGCACCCATCGATCAGCTCCAGCTGTGGCCGCAGGTCGTGCACACGTAGGAGATCCCCCCGTTGTCGCCGAGGACTTGGGCAACCTGGAGCGAGCCGCAGGAAGGGCAGTTCAGGAGGGTGGACTTCTTCCGTCTCACCGCCGTTGCGAAGAGGTCGCCGACCTCCCCACGGATGCTCCCAGGCATCGCTTCTCCCTCCCGTCGGGCCGCGCCCCCTTCCGGCCGTTTGATTCTGCCACGACCGGACCAATACGGTCAGCGACGCCTTCGTACCAGTCCGGACACAGCACCCAGGAATGCCGTCCCGGCCAATGCGCACATGCATGCGAGAAGGGCGTCCGCAGAGGTATACGCCGCGGGGGCCCCAAGTGACTCAAGCCGGTTCAGGAAGAGTGTGCCGAAGGCCGCGACTCCGATCAGCTGACCCAACTGGGTGACCGTCGCGAGCAGCCCGCCGGCATCCGCGGCGTCCTCGGGACGGACCGTGGCGAGCGCCTGGGTGAGCGTGGGACTGAAGCCGAGTGCCAGGCCGACGCCCACGCCCGCGAACGCCGCGTACAGCCCGGGGCCGCCGTCGTCCCCGTTGCGCAGCACCAGGCCGACGGCGGCCACGGACACCGCGGTGAGCGCGAAGCCGCACGGGATCAGGGCGCGTTGCCAGGAGGCGGGCCAGTGGCGCCAGGTCAGGCCCACAAGACCGAAGACCACGGCTGTCGGCGCGAAGGTGAGTCCGGCGCGCAGCGCGCTGTAGCCGAGTCCGCCCTGGATGTGCAGGGTGAGGGTGAACAGGAATCCGGCGTTGACGGCCATCACCGCCATGATCCGGAAGACGGCGAGGCCGATGCCGGGATGGCGCAGCACGCGTGGCGCGATCAGCGGGGCTCCCCCGCGCCGGGCTAGACGGGACTCGTACAGGCAGAACAGGGTGAAGAGCACCGTGGCCGCGGCGAGCGACAGCCAGGACCACAGCGGCCAGTGCTCCTCCTGCCCGAGCACGAGCGGCACCGTGAGCAGCGAGACGGCCGCGGCCAGCAGCACGAGCCCGGGCACGTCGAGGGCGCGCGAGCGCTCGGGGGCCCGTACGTCGTCCTTCGGCAGGACGCGGCTGCCGAGGACCAGGATGACAATGCCGACGGGCACGTTCACGAGAAACACAGGGCGCCAGCCCGCGCCGAACAGGTCGGCGCTGACCAGGACTCCGCCGAGCACCTGCCCCGCCGCGGCACCGGTCGCGAGGACGGCGGAGTACGCGCCGAGCGCCCTGGCCCGCGCCTCGCCGGTGAAGTTGCGCTGGATCAGGCTGAGCACCTGCGGGATCATCACCGCGGAGCCGGCGCCCTGCACCAGACGGAAGGCGATCAACTCGCCCGTGCCCTGGGCGAGTCCACAGGCCAGTGAGGCGGCCGTGAACAGGGCGAGCCCGGCCAGGTGGACCCGGCGGTGGCCCAGTTGGTCGCCGAGGCGGGCGCCGGTGATCAGCAGGACGGCGTACGCGATGGAGTACCCGGCGACCACCAGCTGCAACGCGGCGCCGGACGCGTGGAGTTCGGAACCGATCGTGGGCACCGCGACGTTCACGATGAACACGTCGAGCAGGGCCATGAACTGAGCGGCGAGCACGACCGCGAGGAGCCGTCGGGGCCGATTGTCAGTGCCGGGGTCTTTACTTGTTCCAGGACGTGGACCGGCTGCGGGATTCGGGCCCGCGGGGGTTGTCGTCGTCATGCGCAGAAGCCTGACGACGGCCGGATACGGGTGCCGAGAGCCCGCCGGTGCTGGTACTGACAGCACCTGGCAGCGAGCGGGACCCGGACCGACGATGGGAACGGGGGATGGGAAAGCGATGGCGACAGCACAGCGCCGCAGGCCGGAGCTGGCCGCCTTCCTGCGCAGCAGGCGGGCCCGGGTGACACCGGCGGACGTGGGGATGCCTCCGGGCATGAGGCGGCGCACGCCTGGGCTGCGCCGTGAGGAGGTCGCGCAGCTCTCCGGAGTGGGCGTCACCTGGTACACCTGGCTGGAGCAGGGGCGGCCGATCAACGCCTCGGCGCAGGTCCTGGACGCGGTGGCCCGCACCCTGCGCCTGGACCGCCCGGAGCGCGAGCATCTGTACCACCTGGCCGAGGTGCCGTACGAGCCCGGCCCGGAGACGCTCACCCGGACCGTCGGCCCGGAGGTCCAGGGCATCATCGACGCCCTCGACCCGCATCCGGCAGTGGTCTACAACTCGCGGTACGACGTCCTCGCCACCAACCCCGCCTACCGGCAGCTGTTCCTCATACCGGCGCCGGTCAGGACCGGAGTGCCCAACGTCCTGTGGGCGCTGTTCACCGTGGACGAGGAGCGGTGCCCCGTGGTGCACCGGGACAAGGAGCTGCCGCTGATGGTGGCGACGCTGCGGTCCGGGTACGGCAGACACGTGGGTGAGCCGGCTTGGGAGGACTTCATACGCCGGCTGTCCACCGCCAGCCCGTACTTCGCCGAGTTATGGGCGAGCGGAGACGTCTCGCCGCCCGGCCGGAGGGTGAAGACCTTCCGGCACGAAGCGGTGGGCGAGCTGCGGATGTCCTCGCTGTCCTTGTCCATCGACGGGATGCCGGAGTGCCGGATCGTGACGTACACACCGGAGGACGCGGACACCCGGGAGAAGGTGGCTCTGCTGGAGAGACGGCGTAGCGCACGAAAAATCCCGCTCCCCTGACGGGAACGGGATCTTCGGTACTGATCCTTGACAACTCAAGAGTGTCGATCTGTGGAGCTAAGGAGAATTGAACTCCTGACCTCCTGCATGCCATGCAGGCGCTCTACCAACTGAGCTATAGCCCCTCGTGCCACGCGGCGAAGCCGCCTGGTGTTTCGCCCCGCTCGGCGGGGTGAACAAGAAGAACTCTAGCCTGCGATCAGCCGGAAAGTGAAATCCGGTCCCAGGGCTCACTGGCCCGGCTGGAAGGGGGTTCGGCGGGCCGCTGCGAAGATCGCCTCCACCGCCCCGATCCACCGTCCCACGGAGCGTGCCGGTCGTCCTGCGGCCGCTCCGCCGGGGGCGTCAGTCGTCGTCGCCGAGCACCGGCTCCGGCAGGGTGCCGGCGTTGTGCTCGAGCAGGCGCCAGCCGCGGGCGCCCTCGCCGAGGACGGACCAGCAGCAGTTGGAGAGGCCGCCAAGGCTCTCCCAGTGGTGGGGCTCCAGGCCGATGAGACGTCCGATGGTGGTGCGGATGGTGCCGCCGTGGCTGGCCACCACGAGGGTGCCGTCCGCGGGCAGCTTGTCGACGTGCCGCAGTACCACCGGGGCCGCGCGGTCGGCGACCTCGGTCTCCAGTTCGCCGCCGCCGCGGCGGACCGGCTCACCGCGCTTCCACGCGGCGTACTCCTCGCCGTGCCGCTCGATGATCTCCTCGTGCGTCAGTCCCTGCCAGACGCCCGCGTAGGTCTCGCGCAGCCCCTCGTCGTGCGTCACGTCGAGGCCGGTGAGCAGGGCCAGCTCGGCGGCCGTGGCGGCGGCGCGGCTGAGGTCGGAAGCGAGGATCACGTCCGGCTTCAGGGAGGCGAGCAGCCGGGCGGCGCGGCGGGCCTGACCGACACCGGTCTCGGTGAGCTCGACGTCCGTGGTGCCCTGGAAGCGGCGCTCCAGGTTCCACGAGGTCTGGCCGTGGCGCCAGAGGATGACGCGGCGACCACGCTCCTTCCGGTCGGCCGCCTCCGTCCCCGGGGCGGCGCTCACCGCAGCTCCCCGCCGAGGTCGGCGGCCTCCTCGGCGGCCAGCACCCTGGCATGCTCCTCGGCCTTGCCTCGGGTCGCCTTGGCGTCGGCCGGCAGTTCCAGCTCGGGGCAGTCCTTCCAGAGCCGCTCCAGGGCGTAGAAGACGCGCTCCTCGCTGTGCTGGACGTGCACGACGATGTCGACGTAGTCGAGGAGCACCCAGCGGGCCTCGCGGTCGCCCTCGCGTCGCACGGGCTTGGCGTCCAGCTCCTTGTTCAGCCGCTCCTCGATCTCGTCGACGATCGACTTGACCTGACGGTCGTTGGGGGCGGAGGCGAGCAGGAAGGCGTCCGTGATGGACAGTACGTCGCTCACGTCGTAGGCGATGACGTCGTGCGCGAGCTTGTCGGCGGCCGCCTGGGCGGCGGTGTTGATGAGCTCGAGAGATCGGTCGGTTGCGGTCACTACAAGGCTTTCGGTCGACGGTCAGTGAACCCTCAAGGGCTACCTCAAGGGTCTCACGGACCGGCGAGGGCACCCCACGGGTTAACGCCCACCCGGTCGATCACCCGTTCGGGGGCCCGGTCACCCCGAGGAGCCCGAGGTGGTCGCCTTGTAGTTCTGGCCGAGGACGACCGAGACGTCGGCGTTGGACGTGGTCTTGCCCTTCTTGACGGAGTCGGCGGGCAGGCCGAGGGTCTTGGCCACCTCGACGGCGTCGTTCTTGCTCGCGGAGTCGGCGTACGTGACCTGGGACGCGGCCTGGGCAGCCGAGTCGGTGCCGGCGTCGAGGAAGGTGTAGCCGCCGTTGAGCAGGACCACGCGGGCCTGTTCGGTGGCGTCCTTGGAGCCGGTGGCGTTCCTGATGCCGACGCGGACGGCGTCGCCCGCGTCGGGGCTCTTCGCGGTGCCGCCGAGCACGTCCTTGACCACGCTGTCGGAGGCTTGTGTGCTCAGGATGCCGTCCTGCTGGACCGGCAGCAGGTCGGTCTCGTAGTCGCCGCCCTTGGCCCGGTCGGCGAGCCCCGCGAGGAAGGTCCCGAGGTCGTTGTCGGTCAGCGGGGGGTCGAGGATCTGGGCCAGCGTCTGCACGGTGGTCGTGGCGGCCTGCGGGTCGGAGGACAGCTTGCGCAGCACGCCCTGCATGACCTGTCCGAACCGCTGCAGCTGGGCGTTCTGGGACTCGCCGGGGGCTCGGTAGGTGGCGTACGCGACGGCCATCTTGCCGCTGAGGGTCTGCGCCTTGCCCTTGGCGACCAGGGGTGCCTCGCCCTTCTTCTTGGCCTCCGGGTCGGGCACGGCGGCGTTGGTGTCGACGTCGATGTTGCCGACGAGTTCGACGAGGTTGTTCAGGTACGGGGTGTCGAGGCGCCAGCTGCCTTCGATGTTGGTGCCCAGGACGGTGTCGAGTGCGTCCCGGGTACCGGAGGAACCGTCGTCCTCGACGGACTTGGCGAGGGTGGTGGTATTGCCGTCGTCGTCGGTCAGGGCGAGGGAGTTGGGCAGCAGGACGGTGGCGCCGCGCTTGGTGGTGGTGTTGTTCACGAGCAGTGCCGTGGAGGTGCCGCCCTTGGCGGTGTTGTGCAGGTGGACGACGAGGACGTCACGCTTCTGGGCACCCGCGGCCGTCGTGGTGTTGGCCTTGTCCTCCGAGAGCGTCCCGGGCAGTTTGCCCGCGTACCAGAGGTAGCCGACTCCGCCGACGGCGACCAGGGCGAAGGTCACCACCAGGGCGACGATCCGGCTGCGGGCCCGGCGCCGGGCCTCCTCACGGCGTTCGGTGCGGTTCTCCGTGAACTTCAGCCAGTCGATGACGTCCTCGGAGTTGCCGTCGGGCTCCTCGACGAAGGCGAACTGCTCGGTGCGGTAGTCCCGTTCGTCGCCGTAGGAGTCACGGTCACCGGCCTGCTCGCCCGAAGGGTCGACGGGTCGGTTCTGAGGCCGGCCATCGGTGGCCTGGGCGCCGGCGGCCCCGTCACCCGGCCGTGCCGCCCCGCTCCCCTGCGGTGCCCCGGTGGGCCCTGCCTGGTGCGGGATGTAGGCGGTCTGGTCGGCGGCATGGGGCTGTTGGCCGGCGGCTCGCGACTGCTGTCCGGTGCCGGCGGCCTGCCCGTAGGGGTCGTACCGGTCGTAGCCGGAACCGGCCCCCGCCGCCCCGTCGGCGGGAGAACTCCCGTACGGGTCGTTGAAGGCGGACGGCTGCTGACTCGTGTCGTAGGAGGCCACCGGCTGCTGCCGGCCCGTGTCGTACGAGGCAGGGGCCTGCTGGCCGCCGGTCGCGTACGGGTCGTAGCCGTAGCCCTGGGGCTGCTGCTGGGGGTGCGTGCCGTAGGGGTCGTAGCCCTGTGTGGCTCCCTGCGGCGAGTGCTGGGTGGGCACCTGCCGGTACACAGGCTGCCCGAACTCGTCGTAGCCGACGAGTTCGTACTGGTCGCCCCCGTAGCCAGCGTCGTATCGGTCGTTCACCGGTGCCCCTCTCGGCTCATTCGCCGCGGTACAGCTCACGCTTGTCGATGTAGCGCACCACACCGTCCGGCACCAGATACCAGACGGGATCGCCCTTCCCGACCCTCGCACGGCAGTCTGTGGACGAGATGGCCAGCGCCGGAACCTCGACCAAAGAGACACCGCCCGCGGGCAGGCCCGGGTCGGCCAGGGTGTGGCCGGGCCGGGTGACGCCGATGAAGTGCGCGAGGGAGAACAACTCGTCCGTGTCACGCCAGGTGAGGATCTGGCCCAGCGCGTCGGCGCCGGTGATGAAGAAGAGGTCCGTGTCGGGGTTGAGCGCCCGCAGCTCGCGCAGGGTGTCCGTGGTGTAGGTCGGGCCGCCGCGGTCGATGTCGATGCGGCTGACCGAGAACTGCGGGTTCTCGGCGGTCGCGATGACCGTCATCAGGTAGCGGTCCTCCGCCGGGGAGACCGCGCGGTGGGACTTCTGCCACGGCTCGCCGGTGGGTACGAACACCACCTCGTCGAGATGGAACTGGGCGGCGACCTCCTGGGCGGCGACGAGGTGACCGTTGTGGATCGGGTCAAACGTTCCGCCCATGACGCCGAGGCGTCGCCGGCCCGGGGCGGACGGGCCGTTTCCGGGGGCGTGCACCTGGCCTATCGCCGGGTCGTGCTCCGTCTCCTGCGCCGGACCGTTCGCCTTGGTGTGCTGCGGACCGGTAGGCATTTCCTGCTCTCCCATGCATGCAGACCCTACCGGCCCGGTCGACGAGCTCCGGTCGAACGTCCTTTTGCGCGGATTCAGCGGTCCCGGTTGAAGCGGGTGGTGATCCACAGCAGGAGCAGCAGCACGAAGAGCGCTCCGCCGCCGGTCAGGTAGGGGCTGAGGCTCTCGTGGTTGCCACCGTGCTCCTCGCCCTCGGCAGCGAGAGTGACCAACTGGGCAGCGGTGCTGTGGAAGCTCATCGTCGGCTGGACCTATCCGGGTGTGGGATCGGGACAAAGACTCCGGGCCATCGTATGCGGGCGCCTCCGCCGCGATCACCCCGACTCCACCGTTGGCGGGGACCGCCGCCCGGCAGCCGGTGAACGGGGCCGCCACCGCGTCCGTATTCATGGCCGTACGAGCCCACGCCCCAGGAGGTCACCGAGACCGCGCGGGACGTACGAAGGACTCCCGCCCGGAAACATGTGCC
>NZ_VJZC01000021.1 GCF_009377185.1 Streptomyces spongiae | reverse complement strand
GGGCTAAACAGTGTTGGGCGAACACGTCGAACCACTGGGGACCTTGGGGGGTTCTGTGCGGCAAGGGGGACTAGTCAGCCCGTTTCCGCCGGCGCACGGGCGTCTGGCGGACGGCGCCATCAGCCGGCCAATGATCGACTGGGAGCAGCGGTACCGCCGTGCCGTGATCACCAGCGACACCGTGGCCACCGCCTTCGTCGTGGCGGCGATCGGTAACTTCTTCGGGGCCCGCGACGCGGCCAACTGGCATGAGAAGTGGGGAATTCTCGCATTCGGCACCGAACTGCTGGTGCTGGGGGCGCTCGCGGTGAGCCGGGCGTGGGCTCCGGCCGTGCTCGGCCAGGGCGCCGAGGAATTCCGCCGGCTCGGCCGCTCACTGTTCACGGCGACCGTCGTACTGGCGCTCGGCGGGATCGCCATCACCTCGCGCAACGTCAAGCTCTGGATCTTCGTCGCGATCCCCGCGATCGCCCTCGTCACCATGACCGAGCGGTATCTGCTGCGCCTCTGGCTGCACAAACAGCGCAAGGAAGGCCGGTGCCTGAGACCGGTGCTCGCTGCCGGGAGCTCGGACACCGTGCGCGACCTGATCACCCGGACCCGCAAGTTCCCGCACCTCGGCTGGCGGGTGGACGCGGTGTGCACGACGGACGGTCGCGGGATCGACGGTGACCAACTGGACGGAGTGCAGGTCGTCGGCCAACTCGCGGACGTAGCCAAGCACGTTCGCCACGACGGCTACCGTGTCGTCGCGGTCACACCGGACCCGCACTGGTCACCGGCCCGACTGCAGCGGCTGGCCTGGAACCTCGAAGGCAGCGATGCCGAGATGGTCGTGGCCCCCGTGCTCATGGAGGTGGCCGGCCCGCGGCTGCACGTGGACGCGGTGCTCGGGATCCCGCTGCTGCGGGTCAGCATGCCGACCTTCACCGGGGGCCGCCGGGCGGTCAAAGCGGTCGTCGACCGGGTGGGCGCAACGATTCTGCTGATGCTGTTCGCGCCGCTGATGGTGTTCGTCGGGCTGCTCGTGCTGGTGGACAGCCGGGGTGGGGCGTTCTACCGCCAGCGCAGGGTCGGCAAGGACGGCCGCGAGTTCACCATGTTCAAGTTCCGCACCATGGTCGCCGGGGCCGACCGGGCACGTGCCGGACTGGCCGACCGCAACGAGGGCGCCGGCCTGCTGTTCAAGCTCCGCCGGGATCCGCGGGTGACCCGGGTGGGAACAGTGCTGCGCCGGTACTCGATCGACGAACTCCCGCAGCTTTTCAACGTACTCACCGGATCGATGTCGCTCGTCGGTCCGCGGCCTCCGCTACCGGAGGAGTGCGCCGCGTACGGCCCGGACATCCGGCGGCGGCTGCTGGTCAAGCCCGGACTCACCGGTCTGTGGCAGATCAGCGGACGCAGCGACCTGTCGTGGGAGGAAGCGGTCCGGCTGGACCTGCGGTACGTGGAGGACTGGTCGCTCGCCCTGGACACAGTGATCTTGTGGAAGACGCTGCGTGCGGTGCTCTACGGGCAGGGGGCCTACTGATGCGCGGGGGACTGCAACTCAGCAGGGGACTGCAACTCAACGGGGGACTGCAACTCAAGGGTCCCGCCGGTGCGCGGACCGCAGGCCGGGAGGGCCTGCCTGGGGGGAGGAACGAGTCATGAGAGTCAGCGTTTTCGGGCTCGGCTACGTGGGCTGCGTGTCGGCCGCGTGCCTTGCCAGCATGGGGCACGAGGTCATCGGGGTGGACGTGAACCAGGTGAAGGTCGACCTGGTCAACGAGGGCAAGGCCCCGGTGGTCGAGGAACGTATCGGCGAGCTCACCGCCGAGGTCGTGCGGACCGGAGCGCTACGCGCCACCGGTGACGTCCGCGAGGCGATCATGGACAGCGAGGTGTCGCTGATCTGCGTGGGCACGCCGTCGGAGCCCAACGGCAGCCTGTGCACCACGTACTTGGAGCGGGTCACCGAGCAGATCGGCGCCGCGCTGGCCGAGCGGGGTGGGCGGCACACCGTCGTGTTCCGCAGCACCATGCTCCCGGGCACCTGCCTGAACCTGCTGGTGCCGATCCTGGAGAAGTACGTCGGCGGCACGGCCGGCGTGGACATCGGGGTCGCGGTCAACCCGGAGTTCCTGCGCGAGGGCACGAGCGTGCGGGACTTCTTCGACCCGCCCAAGACCGTCATCGGCGAGCTCGATCCGGCGAGCGGCGACGTGGTGGCGTCGCTGTACGACGGATTGCCCGGCGAGGTGTTCCGGGTGCCGATCCCGACGGCCGAGGCGATCAAGTACGCGGACAACGCGTTCCACGGCCTCAAGATCGGCTTCGCGAACGAGCTGGGCGCGGTGTGCCAGGCGCTCGGGGTGGACTCGCACCAGGTGATCGACGTGTTCCTGGCCGACCGCAAGCTCAACATCAGCCCCGCCTACCTGCGGCCCGGCTTCGCCTTCGGTGGCTCCTGCCTGCCCAAGGACCTGCGCAGCCTGGTCCACGCGGCGCAGCGGGCCGACGTCTCGGTGCCCATCCTCTCCCATGTGCTGCCCTCCAACTCCGACCATCTGCAGCGCGCGGTGGAGCTGGTCGAGCGCACCGGCAAGCGCCGGGTGGGAATGTTCGGGCTGTCCTTCAAACCCGGCACCGACGACCTCCGCGAGAGCCCGCTCGTCGAGCTGGCGGAGAGGCTCTTCGGCAAGGGGTACGACCTGCGGATCTACGACGCCAACGTGAGCCTCTCCCGGCTGATGGGCGCGAACCGCGAGTACATCGAGACCCGGCTGCCGCACCTCGCGCAGCTGCTCGCGGAGTCCGTCGACGAGGTGCTCGAACACGCCGAGGTGTGCCTGGTCGGGACCAGGGACCCGGCCGTCCTGTCGGCGTTGCCCCATGGCGACAGCCCGGTGATCGTCGACCTCATCCACCTTCCCGACGCCGCGGCGCGCCGGGCCGAACCGGGGTACGTGGGCCTTGCTTGGTGACAGATCGTTTGGAGACATGGCCGGCGGCGACCGGCCGGGTCGGCGCGCGCTGATCCTGGTGGAGAACCTGTCGGTGCCGTTCGACCGGCGGGTGTGGCAGGAGTGCACGACCCTGCGCGACGCGGGGTGGGAGGTGCACGTCATCTGCCCCATGGGGAGCAAGCGGGACACGGAGCCGGAGGCGGAGATCGACGGGGTGCGGATCCACCGCTACCCGTTGCGCGCGGCCACCGGAGGACCGGCCGGCTATCTGCGGGAGTACGGATCGGCGTTGTGGCACACGGTCCGGCTGGCCCGGAAGGTCGGCCCGGTCGACGTGGTTCACGCCTGCAACCCGCCCGACCTGCTGTTCCTGCCCGCACTGTGGATGAAGCGGCGCGGCGCGCGGTTCGTCTTCGACCAGCACGACCTGGTACCCGAGTTGTACCTCTCCCGGTTCGACCGCGGCCAGGATCTGCTCTACCGCGCCGTGTGTGCGCTGGAACGGCGGACCTATCGGGCCGCGGACATCGTGCTCGCCACGAACGAGAGCTACCGGGACGTCGCGGTGCGCCGTGGCGGCCGGCGGCCGGAGGACGTCTTCGTGGTGCGCAGCGCGCCCGACATCGACCGGTTCCACCCCGTACCGCCCGAGCCGGAACTCAAGCGCGGCAAGCCTCATCTGCTGTGCTACCTCGGCGTCATGGGCCCGCAGGACGGGGTCGACTACGCCTTGCGGGCCCTCGCGAAGCTGCGCGACGAAGTCGGGCGGACCGACTGGCACGCGGTGTTCGTCGGCGCCGGCGACACCTTCGACGCGATGGTGGAGCTGTCCCGGCGGCTCGGGCTCTCGGAGCAGGTGCAGTTCACCGGGCGCGTTCCGGACGCCGACCTGGTGCGCTATCTGTCCACCGCGGACGTGTGCCTCTCTCCCGACCCGCACAATCCGCTCAACGACGTGTCGACCATGAACAAGGTCCTGGAATACATGGTGATGGGCCGGCCGATCGTCTCGTTCGACCTCCGGGAGGCGCGAGTCTCCGCCGGTGACGCCGCCGTCTACGCGCCCGCCAACGACGAGGCCGAGTTCGCGAAGCTCATCGCGCTGCTTCTGGACGATCCGGAGCAGCGGGCCCGGATGGGCAAGATCGGCCAGGAGCGGATCAGCGGGCAGCTTTCCTGGCGGAACTCGCAGGCGTCGCTGCTCGCCGCCTACGCCGCTGCCTGCCGTGACCACGCTCCGGTGTCGGCAGGCGACCCGGACCGGGCTGGGAAGAGGCAGCGCCGTTGAACGATGACGCCATACGCCTGGTCACGATCGGGCGCATTTTCCGTCGGCGCTGGCGGCTTCTCGCCATCGTCGCCGTGGTGGGCGCGCTCGTCGGCTACGGCACCTCCTTGCTGTTTCCGCCGCGTTACACGACGTCGGCGTCGGTGTTGCTGCCCGGGACGTGGGAAGAGCGCGAGCTGCTGACTCAGACGGAGGTGGCGACCAGTTCGGTGGTGGTCGACCGCGCGGCCGCCAAGCTCGGCTGGACCGGGGTGAGCGGCAGCGACCTGCGGGATCATGTCAGCGCCAAGGCCACCGACGGGAACATCATCAAGATCTCCGGCACGGCCGACACCCCGGAGCGCGCACAGCGGCTCTCCGACCAGGTGGCCAAGGAGTTCGTCTCCTACGCCACGCGGATCGCGAACGAAAGCGCCGACCCCGAAGCGGCGGAGGAGCTCGCCGCGCTTCAGAAGTCGGTGAGGGACACCAGCCGTCGTATCAGCAAGCTGGCCGACGCGACCGACCCGGGGCAGACCGTGGAGAGCGTGCAGACCCGCACCGAGCTGGAGAAGCTGCGCACCGCGCTGCGGGAGGCCATCAACACGCTGGAGCAGGCCGATCCGGCCGAGGACGAGGCGAAGAACCTGGTCGTCATGGGGTCGGCGGCCCGGCCGACCGGCGAGGCTCCGCCGACGAGACCGCAGCTCATCGCCGGCGGAGCGCTGCTGTTCTTCCTGTTCGCGGTCATCGGCCATCTCACCGCCGCGCGGATGAGCCGTCGGCTGCGCGGCGAAGGGGAGATCACCGCGGCGCTGGGCTCGGCGCTGCTGGGTACCGTCGACGTACCCGTGGAACGGCCCACGCACCGGCCGGAAGGCCGCGGCCCGGGGGCTTGGATCCGCCGGCTGCTGGGCCTGGACGTCCGGTGGGACATCCCGACCCCGCAGACGTCCGGCGACGAGGCCAGCAGGCAGATCCGCTACCGGCGGGTGTGCTCACGTCTCCGGGACCAGCCACCGGCCTCGCGGCGGCTGCTGGTCATCTTCCCCGAGGGTGACGAGATCGCCCGCCGGGCCGCCGGGCAGCTCGTCGTCGAGGCCGGGAGCGATCCGCTGCTGCGAGCGGTGGCGGTTTCGGTGTCCCGGCCGATGGTGCCGGACCGCGGCTTCGAGTCCGGAGCCCTGATCGTGCTCAGCGCCGGCAGCTGGACCGCGGGGGAGCTCGCCGGCATCGCCGAGGCGTGTGCGGACGCCAAGCACGCGGTCGTCGGCATCGTCCTCGCCGGTCCGATCCGTGCGACGCAGTCGGCCGACAACTCTCGAGATGCCGCCGTACCGGCGCTCGCGGACCTCGACGGCGAACTGGACGACGCGACGGGAGTCAGAGGGTGACGACGAGTACGACTCCGGAGTCGTCGGCCGCCGCTCCGCTGCTTGATCTGCAGGCCCTGGTGGCCGCGGTGCGCAGGCGGCGCCGCCTCTGGTGCTCCCTCGCGCTGCTGGGGCTGCTCGTCGGCGCGGTGGTGGCGTTCCTGCTCCCGCAGCCGCCGACCGCGGTGACCAAGGTGCTGGTCTCGCATGAGGAGGATCAGCCGAACGACCCCGGAACGCTGATCCGCACCGACGTCGCGCTGCTGCAGACCACACGGATCGCCGACAAGGCCCTGAAGTCCCTCAAGTCCCAGGAAAAAGCCGAGGACTTCATGAAGGACTACAGCGGTACCGGTTTGACCAACAACGTGCTGCAGATCACCGTGACCGGTGACAGCGACGCGGAAGCGGTGGCCCGCGCCAAGGCGTTGGCCGATGCGTTCGTCGCGGACCATGTGAGGCGAATACAGGAGGCCGCGGACGCCGAGGCCAAGACCCTGCTCGACCAGCGTGACCAGCTGAAGGGCCAACTGGCCCAGGTCAACAAGGCCATCGGAGACGGAACGCAGGCGAGCGGGCCGGAGTCGTCGGCGGACCTGGAGTCGCTCTACGCCCGCCGGGCCGAACTCACCTCGCAGATCACCGATTTCAGCCAGCGCGCCGGGGAGGCGAGAATCGGCACGCCCCGGCTCGTCGCCGGCACACAGATCGTGGATGCCCCGTACCTGGTGCGGAACTCCCTGCCCAAGGCCGCTGCCACCAACGCCGCGATCGGACTCTTCCTCGGGCTCTTCCTCGGGCTCGCGGTGGCCGCGGTCGGCGCTGTGGTGGCGGACCGTCCCGTGCTGCGCCGGGAGATCGCCGCGAACCTCGGCGCCTCGGTCATCGCGGAGCTGCCCCACCGGTCGGCCGGGCGATGGCAGAGCCGCCGGGTCCGGGCGACACGCGAACGGCTCACCACGTCCCTGGCCCGCGTTGTGCGCGGCTCCGCGGAACCCGTGTCGCTGCTGGAACTGGGCTGCGCGCGCAACACGAGCGTGATCGCCCTGGACCTCGCCAGGGCACTGGCGGCGGAGGGGCCGGTGGTCATCGTCGACGGTCTGCCCGGCCGACAGCTCGCCGGGCTCCGCCCGAAGCCCGGGGACCCCGCCGTGGTCACCGGCGAGCATGCCGCGGCCGTGTCGCACCAGGAGCGCCGACTCGGCGTCGGCTCGGTGGCGCCCGGCACGGCGTGGACCGACCTCCAGTACCTCGGCACTGAGACGGTGCTCGTCGTGCGTGCCGGGCACGGAAGCGCCGCATGGCTGCACACCGTGGCACGGCAGCTCGCGGACCAGCGCATTCCGGTGATCGGTGTCGTGCTGATCGACCCCGATCCGCGTGACCGGACCGACGGCACGCTGTGGAACGGGCTGCACACCGCGCTGCGTGGGCGGAGCGGGCGGCCGGCCCGGCAGAAGGGTGGGGGTACCTCCCACGCCGTTCAGGCAGGGGGGGAGGGCCGGCGGCTGACGGAGCAGCTGCCGGCGTGGGCTGCCCGGGTCCCGGACAACGACAAGGAGGTGAGGTAGGACATGTGTGGCATCGCAGGCACTTACCGATGGCCGGACGGGAAGGTCGTGACCGACCGGCTCACCGAGACCCTCGCCCACCGCGGTCCGGACGGGGCGGGCCGGTACAGCCACCCCCTCGGTGACGGCGAAGTACACCTCGGGCACCGTCGGCTGGCCATCATCGACCTGTCCGAGACCGGCGCCCAGCCGATGGTCTCGGACGGCCTCGTCCTGACGTACAACGGCGAGCTGTACAACGCGCCCGAGCTGCGCGCCGAGCTGGCGGCCGCCGGGGTGCGCTTCCGCGGCACCTCCGACACCGAGGTGCTGCTGGAGGCCTGGCGGCGCTGGGGCACGGACTGCCTGCCCCGGCTGCGCGGCATGTTCGCGTTCGGGATCTTCGACGAGCGAACCGGTGAACTGGTGCTCGCCCGCGACCAGCTCGGCATCAAGCCGCTGTTCCTGCTCCGGCGCGGCGAGGGTCTGGTGTTCGCCTCCGAGCTCAAGGCGCTCGCCGCCGTGACCGGCGGGTCGCTGCAGGTGGACCATGCGGCGCTGGTGGCCTCGCTGCTGTACTACTGGGTGCCGGACTCACGGTGCGCGTTCCGCGAAGCGGAGAAGCTGCCGCCGGGGAGCTGGCTCAGGTGCCGGCCTGACGGCCGGGTGGAGCGCGGCCGGTTCTGGAACCTGAAGGACGTCGCCGCAGAGGGCCGGGAGCGGGCCCGGGGCGGCGAGCAGCCGGACTTGGCCGCCGTCGTCGAGGAGTCCACCCGGCGGCACATGCTCTCCGACGTACCCGTGGCGACCTTCCTCTCCGGCGGCCTCGACTCCAGCTACCTGACCGCGCTGGCGGCCCGCGACCAACCCGGGATCTCCGCCTACACGATCGGCTTCCGCGCCGAGGACGCGAAGTTCGAGGCGATGCCGGACGACCTGCGCTACGCCCGGCAGGTGGCCGAGCGGTTCGGCGTCGACCTGCACGAGATCGAGATCGCCCCGAACGTGCTCGACCTGCTGCCGCAGATGACGTACCACCTGGACGAGCCGATCGGCGACCCCGCCGCGATCAACACGTTCCTGATCTGCTCGGCCGCCCGGGAGGCCGGGGTCAAGGTGATGCTTTCGGGGATGGGTGCCGACGAGCTGTTCGCCGGTTACCGCAAGCACCTGGCCAACCTGATCGCGCTGCGCTACCAGCGCGTCCCGAGCCCCCTGCGGCGTGGCCTGTCGAGGGCCGTGGACCGGCTGCCGGTCGCAACGAGCCGCCGGGGGTACCGGTCGGTGCGCTTCGCGAAGCGGTTCCTCTCCTTCGCCGATCTGCCGGAGGAGACCGCGTTCCGGCGCAGCTACACCATGTACGACCAGGACGAGCTGCTCGCCCTGATCGATCCGGACCTGGCCGGGACGGTCGATGACGTGCTGACCGAGCATGCGGACGTCTACCAGGACAACGACCTCGACGACTTCGTCAACCGCATGTGCCTGGGCGATGCCCGGATGTTCCTGCCGGGCCTGAACCTCACGTACACGGACCGGTCGAGCATGGCCGCGTCGACCGAGGTGCGGGTGCCGTACGTGGACGTCGAGGTGGTCAAGGCGGCGTTCGCCGTGCCCGGTGATCGCAAGATCGTCGGACGACAGGGCAAGGCAGTCCTGAAGGAGGCGGCCACCTCGATCCTGCCCCGGGAGATCGTGTACCGGCCCAAGGGCCTGTTCAGCGCCCCCCTGCGCGCCTGGATGAGCCGGGATCTGGCACCGCTGGTGCGCGAGGTGATCAACGACGGGGAGCTCGTCCGCTCCGGGTTCCTGCGCCGCGACGCGCTGGCGCGGCTCGTCGCCGAGGACGCCGCCGGGCAGCGGGACTTCTCCAAACATCTGTGGCATGTGCTGACCCTCGAGTACTGGTATCGCGGCGCGACCTCCGGGTCCGGCCAGAACTCGTCCTTGACGGCGTAGAGACAAGAGGACTTCGCGTGAAACAGGTTGTACAGAACTACAAGAGCGGCGAGCTGGCCCTGCTCGACGTGCCGGTGCCGGGCTGCAAGGCGGGCGGTGTGCTGGTCCGGACCGCCTACTCGCTGATCTCCACCGGGACCGAGCTCATGAAGGTGTCCGAGGCCGGCATGTCGATGCTGGGCAAGGCCCGCTCCCGGCCGGACCAGGTGGCCAAGGTCGTGCAGAGCGTGGCCACCAACGGGGTGCCCGCCACCTACCGCAAGGTGATGGGCAAGCTGGACTCCTACACGCCGCTGGGCTACTCCCTGTGCGGGGTGGTCGAGCAGGTCGGCGCCGGGATCGACGATGTGAAGGTCGGCGACCTCGTGGCCTGCGCAGGCAACGAGCACGCGCTGCACGCCGAGTTGAACTGGGTGCCGAAGAACCTCTATGCCCCGGTGCCGGACGGCCTCGCGCCGCGGCACGCGGCCTTCGGCACCGTCGGGTCGATCGCGATGCAGGGCGTCCGCCAGGGCGAGTCACGGCTCGGCGAAGTGGCGCTGGTCATCGGCCTCGGCCTGATCGGGCAGCTGGTGGTTCAGCTCCTTGCCGCCTCCGGAGTCCGCGTCGTCGGCGTCGACCCCGACCCGGTGCGCTGCGAGCTCGCCGAGCGCCTGGGTGCTGCGGCCTGCGGCGATCCGGCGTCCGCGGCCGTGGAGACCGCCGTCGCCGAACTCACCGGCGGTCACGGTGTGGACCAGGTGTACCTGGCCGCCGGCGGCGGCAGCAACGAGCCCGTCGAGCTGGCCGCCCGGCTCTGCCGGGACCGCGGCCGGGTCGTCGACATCGGTAAGTGCCGCCTGGACCTGCCGTGGAACGCGTACTACGAGAAAGAGCTCGACGTCCGCTTCTCCCGCAGTTACGGCCCCGGGCGCTACGACCCGGAGTACGAGCTGGAGGGGCGGGACTACCCGATCGGCTACGTGCGCTGGACCGAGCGCCGCAACCTGGCGTGCTTCCTCGATCTCCTCGCCCGCGGCAGCGTCGACGTGGAGCCCTTGATCTCCCACATCGCCGACTTCGACGACGCCGTCGAGACGTACCGGAGCCTGAAGGACGGCGATCTGAAGGCCGTGGCCGTGCTGTTCCGGTACCCCGAACAGGGGGTGCAGGCGGAGGCTCCGGCGGTGGCCGTGCCCACGGTGAACGTCAAGCCGAGTCCGACCCGGGCCGTGAAGACGCCGGTGCGCCTTGCGTTCGTGGGCGCGGGGAACTACGCGACGTCGATGCTACTGCCGCACCTGACACAGCGCGACGGCGTCGAGTTGTCCACGGTCGTCACCACGACGGCGCTGTCCGCGGCCAACGCGAAGCGGAAGTTCGGATTCGCCGAGGCGACCACCGATCTCGACGCCGTGCTCGGCGACAAGTCCATCGACGCGGTGTTTGTGGTCACCCGGCACAGCTCGCACGCCGAACTGACCCGACAGGCGCTGCTTGCCGGCAAAACGGTGTTCGTGGAGAAGCCGTTGGCGCTCACCGAGGACGAGCTGGCCGGCGTACTCGCGGCGGTGGAGGAGTCCGGCAACGACCGGCTGCAGGTGGGCTTCAACCGTCGGTTCGCGCCGCTGCTGCAGGAGGCCAGGACGCGGTTCGGCGCCCGGACCGGGCCGGCGAGCCTGCGCTACCTGGTCAATGCGGGCCGCCTCGACCACGGCAGCTGGTACCTCCAACAAGGCACCGAGGGCTCGCGGTTCGCCGGCGAGGGCGGGCACTTCATCGACACGGCGAGCTGGCTGCTCGAGGCCGATCCGGTCTCGGTGTTCGCGGTCGCCCCGTCCGGCAACGAGGATCTGCAGGTCGTGCTGCGCTACCCGGACGGGTCCACCGCCACCATCAGCTACGTCACCACCGGCGCGCCCGGCTTCCCGAAGGAGACGCTGGACCTCTTCGCGGACGGCAAGGTGCTGCGGCTCGACGACTTCGTCCGCGCCTCGGTCTACGGCCGCAAGCGGTGGGTCAGTTCGCGGCTGCCCAAGGCCCGGGACAAGGGCCAGAACGCCGAGCTGGCCGCGTTCATCAAGGCGGTGCGGACTGGTGGGCCGATGCCGGTGCCGCTGGAGTCGCTGGTCGCCACCACGGCGGCCACCCTCGCCGTGCAGGCCGGCCTGGCCGGCGGCGCGCCGGTGACGTTGGCGAGGCCGCTGTGACCATGAGCGCGGGCTGGTACCTGCGGCGGCTGTCCCGGATGGAACCGCGGGAGGTCGGCGGCCGGATGGGCGACGCGGTGCGCAGGCGGCGATGGCGTTCGGCGCCGCCGGACTGCCCGAGCGTGACCGGCGCCCGGTTCACCGCGGTACTGCCCGCGGGGACGCTCGACGCGGTGCCACCGGACGCCGCGAAACGTCTCATCGCCGAGGCGGACCGGCTGATGGACGGGCACGCCGAGTATTTCGGGGTGGCCCGTGACGACCTGGCCGACCCGGACTGGTGGTACGACCCGAAGACAGGGCGCCGGGCTCCGGGCGGCTACGCCTTCGACGTGCCGTACCGCGACGAGGACGCGGTCGGGGACATCAAGCAGATCTGGGAGCCGTCCCGGCATCAGTACCTCACCGTGCTCGCCGCCGCCTACGCGATCACCGGGGACGAGCGGTACGCCGAGCGCGTGGCCGAGCACCTGCGGTCGTGGTGGGCGGCCAACCCTCCGCTGCGCGGAGTGCACTGGATCAGCGGCATCGAGCTGGGCATCCGGTTGCTGTCCTGGGTGTGGGTCCGCCGGCTGCTCGACGGATGGCCGGGCGTGGCCGCTCTGTTCGAGGGCAACCCGGTGGCGCTGAACCAGATCTGGCACCACCAGCGTTGGCTGGCCGCCTTCCCCAGCCGGGGGTCCTCGGCGAACAACCACGTCATCGCCGAGGCCGCCGGGCAGGTCGCAGCGGCCTGCGCGTTCGGGTGGTTCCCCTCCTCGGCGCGCTGGCGAGCCGACGCGCTGCGTTCGCTGGAGCGGAATCTGCGCGGCAACACCTTCCTCTCCGGCCTCAACCGCGAGCTGGCCAGCGAGTATCACGGACTGGTGCTGGAGCTCGGCCTGGCCGCGGTGGCCGAGGCGGATGCCGCGGGCGTGCCGGTCCCCGCGACGGTCCGGCTGGTGCTGCTGCGGATGACCGACGCGCTCGCGGCCGTCGTGGACGGCCGGCTGCGGCCGCCACGCCAGGGGGACGCCGACGACGGGCACGGTCTGATCGTGGACGGCGCGGGCACCGACCGCTGGGCCTCGCTGCTGGCCACCGGGGAAGCCGTGTTCGGCCGGCTCGCCTGGTGGCCGGCGGTGACCGGTACCGATGTGCGCACCCCGCTGCTGGCCGCGCTCATCCGGCCGTACGCGACAAAAGGAACCGCACGCCCGGCGAGCCGACCGGCCCATTTCGCCGACGCGGGCATGACCATCCTGCGCGGTCCGGAAGGGACGGGAGAGATCTGGTGCCGCTGCGACGGTGGTCCGCACGGATTCCTGTCCATCGCCGCGCACGCCCACGCGGACGCGCTGTCCGTGGAGGTCCGGCACGACGGGGTCGACGTGCTCGCCGACCCGGGGACGTTCTGCTACCACGGGCAGCCCGAGTGGCGGCAGTACTTCCGGTCGACCCTCGGCCACAACACCCTGCAACTGGACGGCGGTGACCAGTCCGTCTCCGGCGGCCCGTTCCTGTGGACCCGGCATGCCCGCAGCCGGGTCCTGGTCGCGGACACATCCTCCGAGGGGGTGACCCGCTGGTGTGCCGAGCACGACGGTTACCAGCCCTCCGTGCACCGCCGCAGGGTGGATCTTGCGGCTGCGAGCCAGGAGCTGAGGGTGGTCGACGAGGTGCGCGGCCCGCGCCGGCCCGTGCGGCTGGCGTTCCACCTCGGCCCGGCGATCGCCGCGGACCTGGTGGACAACCGGGCCGTGCTCACCTGGACCCGGGACGGCGAGCACCGCTCCGCAGCGCTCGACCTGCCCGGGCAGCTGTCCTGGCGGGCGCACCGCGGTGAGAGCGACCCGCCGCTGGGCTGGTACTCCCCCGGCTTCGGGCGCAAGGAACCCACCACCACGCTGGTCGGCACCGGCTTCGCCGACGGCACGGAGGACTTCACGACCGTACTCAGGTTCCGCGGCTAGGGGGGAGGACGCGTGGGGACGAAGTGGCGGCGCTGGGCGTGGCCGGCGGCACCCCTGGTGCTGGCCCTGCTGGCGGCGACCGGCTGTGAGGGCGGCACCACGGACGCGGCGCCGAAGCCGACCGCTGCGCCGTCCACGCCCGCGGCCCGGGTGTGCGCCAAGCCCGCGGCCGGACCGGCGAAGGCGCCGGCGGGCGCGGTGACGGTGGACCCGGCCGTGCCCGGCGACCTGGCCGCGAAGACCGAGAACAGCCCCGCGCACACCACCTTCTGGCTTCGGCCGGGCAAGCACACGCTCATGTCGAACCGCTACGACCAGGTGGTCCCCAAGGAGGGGGACGTCTACCTCGGCGCGCCGGGCGCGGTGCTCGACGGCCGGAAGAGCAACCACTACGCGTTCGGCGGCACCGCCCGCGACGTCACGATCCGCTATCTGACCGTGCAGGGGTTCGTCGCGCCCCGTGACGAGGGCGTGGTCAATCACGACTCGGCCGACGGGTGGGTGATCGAGCACACGACGATCCAGAACAACTCCGGCGCCGGGCTGATGGCCGGCGCCCGCCAGCAGGTCCGCGCCAGCTGCCTGCGCGCCAACGGCCAGTACGGCATGAACGCGTACCAGGCCGGCGACCGTATCCGCGGCCTGGTGGTCGAGGGCAACGAGATCGTGGGCAACAACACGGGCGACTGGGAGCGACGGCGGCCGAACTGCGGCTGCAGCGGAGGCGTCAAGTTCTGGGCCGTCAACGGCGCCGACATACGCGGCAACTGGGTGCACGACAACCGCGGAACCGGGTTGTGGGCGGACACCAACAACAACGACTTCCTGATCGAGGACAACCTGATCGAGGACAACGACGGTGCCGCGCTGATCTACGAGATCAGCTACAACGCGGTCATCCGGAAGAACACGATCCGGCGGAACAACTGGGTCGAGGGCCGCGATTACGCCGCCGACGGCGACAACTTCCCGTACGCGACCGTCTACCTCTCCGAGTCCGGCGGCGAACCGCGGATCCGAGCCCGCACGGACAAGATCGAGGTCTACCGGAACCGGCTGGAGAACAACTGGTCCGGGATCACCCTGTGGGAGAACGCCGACCGGTTCTGCAACAGCCCGGCCAACACCTCGTCCGGTGACTGCACGCTGCTGGTGAAGAACACCGACCGCTGCGCGCAGCCGGCGATCGCCAAGGCACCGCTCTACTCCGACTGCCGGTGGAAGACCCAGCGGGTGGACATCCACGACAACCGCTTCGTGCTGGACAAGTCCGTCGTCGACTGCACGGTGAAGTGCGACCGGATGGCTGTGCTGTCCAACTACGGCACCTATCCGGACTGGTCGCCGTACCAGGGCGAGCGGGTGGCCGAGGCGATCACCAACGAGCAGCACAACCGCTGGCACGACAACGTCTACGTCGGACCATGGACCTTCGTCGTCCATGACGCGAGCCGGACAGTCGACTTCAAGCAGTGGCAGGACAAGCCGTACCGGCAGGACGCGGGCAGCACCTTCCGCGCAGGGGACGGTGGTTGAGATGGGCACAGAGATCAAGACGGGCACGAACCACACGTCGAGGATCGTCGGGACGGCCTGGGGGCTGCTCGTCCTCAACACCCTCGGCTCCGCCGGGGCACAGACCATCGTCCCGCTGCCCCGCTCTCTCATCCAGATGGTCACCATGGGCTCGCTGGTCGCCGCGTTCGCGCTGGCGCTCGTGGTCAACCCCCGGGTGCGCATCCGGGCCAGCGCCTACGTGTTCCTGCTCACCCTGCTGCTGGTGCCGAGCCTGATCTCCAGCGTGGAACAGGGGGCCGGGCTCGGCGCGCTGTTCCGCTGCACCCGGCTGGCTCTCTTCATCGGCACGCTGTGGCTGCTCAGCCGCTGGTGGGACGGCAGCACGACATTCGTCCGGCACCACATCCGGATGTACTTCGCGGTGCTCGGGTCGGTGGCCGCCGGCCTGGTCATCTCACCGGGCGCCGCCATGCCCGAGCTCTACGGCGGGCGGCTGGTCGGCGCGTTGTGGCCGCTCACCCCGCCGCAGATCGGACAGTACGCCGCGGTGATCATCGGGCTCACCGTGCTGCTCCTCCTGGGCCGCCGGACCGACCGGACCAGCGCGGCGGTGGTCATCGTGCCCTCACTCGCCCTGCTCGCGCTGACCCATACCCGGACGGCCACGCTCGGGCTGCTGGTCGGGCTGGCACTGGCGATCAGCTCGCTCATCCTGACCAGCGCCGCCGCCCGCCGGTTCTTCACCTGGGCGGTGCTGTGCGCCGCGGTGGCCGCGGTGGGGTTCAGCTCCGCGCTCCAGGCGTGGTTCCTGCGCGGGCAGAGCCAGGAGAACTTCGCCAGCCTCACCGGCCGGGCCAAGGTCTGGCACGCCCTGCTGGCAGCACCCCGAACGACCACGGAACAGCTGTTCGGCATGGGCCTGGGCGACAAGTCGTTCGACGGGCTGCCCATCGACAACAGCTGGCTGGCCGTCTACAACGAGCAGGGCATGACCGGTGTCGCCCTGGTGGCGGCGATCATCATCGTGCTGGGCGGCGTCGCGTTGCTGCGGCCACCGTCGCTGTCGAGGGCCTGCGCGATCTTCCTGATCAGCTACTGCGCGATCGCGTCGTACACCGAGGCCGGGCTGGGCGACGCCTCGCCGTATCTGCTGCATCTCGCCGTGGCCGCCTCGCTGCTGGCGGCACCCGCCGTGCCCACGCCCCTCCCGGGGCCCGACGTCCCGACGCCCGAAGTCCGTCAACGGCGCGTCCCGCGATGGGCCCAGAAATCGGAGGTGACCTGAGCATGCACGTCCTCGTGGTGCACAACCGCTACGCCTCGGCGCAGCCGAGCGGGGAGAACAAGGTCGTCGACCAGGAGGTGGCGCTGCTCCGCGCGGCCGGCCACCGGGTCGAGGTGTTCGAGCGGCGCAGCGACGACATCGCCGCCCGGTCCCTGCTGGGCAAGGTCGCGGTACCGCTCCTTGTGCCGTGGAACCCGGCGGTTCGCACGGAGCTCGCCGCCCGGCTTCGCTCCGAGCGGCCGGACGTGGTGCACGTCCACAACGTCTTCCCGCTCCTGTCGCCGGCGGTGCTGGCCGCCTGCGCCGACGCCGGCGTGCCCGCCGTCGCCACGCTGCACAACTACACGCAGGTCTGCCCGCCCGGCACGCTGCAGCGGGACGGCCGGCCGTGCACCGAGTGCGTCGGGTCCGCGCCGCTGCCCGCCGTCCGGCACGGCTGCTACCGGAGCTCCCGCCTTGCGACGGTGCCGCTCGCGGTCAGCATGTCGGTCAACCGGCGGCGGTGGTGGTCCGGCGTGGAACGGTTCTTCTGCATCTCCGCGGCGCAGCGCGACGTCCTGGTGCGGGCCGGCATGCCGGCCGAGCGGCTGGCGGTGAAGCACAACTTCGTGCCCGACCCGGGCGCCTGCCGAGAGGGCGCCGGCGAGCATCTGCTCTATCTCGGCCGGCTCGCGGAGGCCAAGGGCGTGCGGCTGCTCATGACCGCGTGGGACGAGTTGGCCGCGGACGGCGGTGTGGGCGTGCCGCTCGTGATCGCCGGCACGGGGCCGCTGGAGCGGGAGGTGACCGCCTGGGCGGCGGGCCGGGACGACGTGCGCTACGTCGGTCTGTACGACACGGCGGAGTGCCGGAAGGCCGT
Organism: Streptomyces spongiae; assembly: GCF_009377185.1. Classification (GTDB taxonomy): domain Bacteria; phylum Actinomycetota; class Actinomycetes; order Streptomycetales; family Streptomycetaceae; genus Streptomyces; species Streptomyces spongiae. The sequence goes on along the minus strand of NZ_VJZC01000021.1, from coordinate 29,619 downwards.
CGCGCGGGCGGTCGCCGTAGTGGCTCCCTCGACGTGGCTGGAGGCGTTCGGCCTGGTGGTCGTGGAGGCGATGGCAGCGGGGGTCCCGGTCGTCGCCGCCGGTCACGGCGCCTTCGTCGAACTCGTCGAGGACGGGGTGACCGGGCTGCTGCACCGGCCGGGCGAGCCCGCCTCGCTCGCGTCCTGCATACGCCGGATCGCGGCCGACCCGGACCGCAACCAGGAGATGGGCCAGGCGGCCCGGCGCCGATACGAGCAGGGGTTCAGCCCGGCCGTCGGCCTGGAGCGCCTGTTGGAGGAGTACCGCACCGCGATCGCGGGACGGTCAGCACTGGCTCGCGGCGGGGACACCCGCGCGAGCAGGGGGGATGGGGACAGTAGATGACACGATGCCGACTGTGCGGCTCGGAGGCGATGGCGAGCGTCGTCGACCTCGGGGCGACGCCACCATGTGAGAGCTTTCTCGCCGCGGACCAACTGGACCAGCCGGAACCGGCGTACCCGCTGCACCTGCGGGTCTGCACCGACTGCTGGCTCGCGCAGATCCCTCCGCTGATCACGCCGGAGGAGACGTTCAAGGAGTACGCGTACTTCTCCTCGTACTCGACCTCCTGGGTGGAGCACGCGCGCACGTTCGTCGCCGACGCCGTACAACGCCTGGGTCTCGGCACCGACGCCTTCGTGGTCGAGGTGGCGAGCAACGACGGGTACCTGCTGAGGCACGTGGTGGACCGGGGGATCCGCTGCCTCGGTATCGAGCCGTCGGTGAACGTCGGTGGCACGGCGCGGGACGCGGGTGTGCCCACGCTCACGGAGTTCCTGTCCCCGGACACCGGCTCGGCCGTCCGCGCCGAGCACGGCCCGGCGGACCTGGTCGTGGCCAACAACGTGTACGCGCACATCCCCGACGTCGTCGGGTTCACCCAGGGGCTGCGCGCCCTGGTCGCCGACGACGGCTGGGTCTCCATCGAGGTGCAGCACCTGCTGACCCTGATCGAGGAGAACCAGTACGACACGATCTACCACGAGCACTTCCAGTACTACACGGTCGCGTCCGCGATCCGAGCCCTTGCGAGCGGCGGACTCGCGCTCGTGGACGTGGAGTTGCTGCCCACGCACGGCGGCTCCATCCGGCTGTGGGCCCGGCCGGCCGAGGTGGCCGGCGAGCCGACTCAGCGGGTGGCCGACGTGCTGGCCCGGGAGAAGGCCGCCGGGCTGCAGGAGCTGTCCGGGTACACCGAGTTCTCCGCCCGGGTGGCCAAGGTGCGCCGGGACCTCCTGCGGTTCCTCATCGAGGCGGCCGAGCGCGGCGAGACGGTCGTCGGCTACGGCGCCCCGGGCAAGGGCAACACCCTGCTCAACCACTGCGGCATCCGGCCCGACCTGCTCCCGTACACGGTCGACCGCAACCCCTACAAGCACGGCAGGTTCACCCCCGGCACCCGCATCCCGATCCTGCCGCCCGAGCAGATCAGCACCGACAAACCGGACTACGTCCTCGTCCTCCCGTGGAACCTGCGGGACGAGCTGGTCGAGCAACTGTCCTTCGTCCACGACTGGGGCGGCCGACTGGTCTTTCCCATCCCGGAACTGAGCATTGTCGAGGTCAAGCGATGAAGGTCGTACTGTTCTGCGGCGGTTACGGGATGCGGATGCGGAGCGGAGCCGCGGACGACGTGCCCAAGCCGATGGCGATGGTCGGCCCCAGGCCGCTGATCTGGCACGTCATGCGCTACTACGCGCACTTCGGGCACAAGGAGTTCATCCTGTGCCTCGGGTACGGGGCCCACCACATCAAGAACTTCTTCCTCAACTACGAGGAGACGACGTCGAACGACTTCGTGCTGCGGGGCGGGCGGACCGAGCTGCTGTCCACCGACATAGCCGACTGGACGATCACGTTCGCGCAGACCGGCATCGAGTCGCCCATCGGGGAGCGGCTGCGCCGGGTGCGGCACCACCTGGACGGCGACGAGATGTTCCTCGCCAACTACGCCGACGTACTCACCGACGCCCCACTGCCGCAGATGATCGAGAACTTCGCCCGGCGCGACGCCGGTGCGTCGATGATGGTGGTGCCACCGCAGTCCTCGTTCCACTGCGTCGACCTGGGCGAGGACGGCCTGGTGGGGGGCATCACCGCGGTGAGCGACATGCCGCTGTGGGAGAACGGCGGCTACTTCGTGCTCCGCCAGGAGGTCTTCGACCACATCCCGGAGAACGGCGACCTGGTCGCCGACGGATGCGCCCAACTGGCCAAGCAGGGACGGCTGATGGCGCACCAGCACCGCGGCTTCTGGAAGCCGACCGACACCGTGAAGGAGCGGGCCGCGCTCGACGAGGCATACGCCCGCGGCGACCGCCCCTGGGCCGTGTGGGAACGGGACACCGCCGGAGCACGGGCGTGATCCGGCTCGGGGCCGGGCCCCTGGACCGGATCGTCGCCGTGGGCGCGCACTGCGACGACATCGCCATCGGCGCGGGCGGCACGCTGCTGACGCTGTGCCTCGCGCGGCCGGGTATCCGAATCGACGCGCTGGTGCTCTCCGGCGGAGGCACCGACCGGGAGCAGGAGGAGAAGGCCGCGCTCGCCGCCTTCTGCCCGGGCGCCGACCTGCGGCTGACCGTGCTCAAGCTGCCGGACGGCCGACTGCCCGCGCACTGGGAGGAGGCCAAGGCCGCGGTCGAGGAGCTGCGCGAGAGGACCGAGCCGGATCTGGTCCTGGCCCCGCGCACCGAGGACGCGCACCAGGACCACCGCGGCCTGGCGCAGCTGATACCCACCGCGTTCCGCGACCACCTGGTGCTCGGCTACGAGATCGTCAAGTGGGACGGCGATCTCGGCCGTCCGGCGGCGTACCAGCCGCTGTCGCCGGAGATCGCCGAACAGAAGGTGCGGTTGCTGCAGGAGCACTACCCCTCGCAGCGGCACCGGCCCTGGTACGACCGGGAAGCCTTCCTCGGGCTGGCCCGGATCCGCGGCATCGAAAGCCACGCGCGCTACGCCGAGGCGTTCGCCGTCACCAAACTCACGCTCGATCTCGGCACTTCCAACCTGGGGGAATGAACCTTGCGCGTACTGCTCACCGGACACCAGGGCTACCTGGGCACCGTGATGGCACCGGTCCTCACGGCCGCCGGGCACGAGGTCGTCGGCCTTGACGCCGGCCTGTTCGCCGACTGCGTCCTCGGCCCGCCGCCCGCGGACCCGTCGGGGCATCGCGTGGACCTGCGCGACGTCACGGCCGACCACGTGGCCGGGGTGGACGCCGTGATCCACCTGGCCGCCCTGTCCAACGACCCGCTCGGATCGCTGGCGCCGGAACTCACCTACGACATCAACCACCACGCGTCCGTACGGCTCGCCCGGCTGGCCCGCGACGCCGGAGTGCGGCGCTTCCTGTACGCGTCGACCTGCTCCGTCTACGGCGCCGCCGGCGGCGACGACCTGGTGGCCGAGGACGCCCCGCTGCGCCCGGTGACGCCGTACGCGGAGTCAAAGGTGCGGGTGGAGGACGACCTCCACGCGCTGGCTGACGGCGACTTCAGCCCGGTGTTCATGCGCAACGCCACCGCCTTCGGCTACTCACCCCGGCTGCGCGCCGACATCGTGCTGAACAACCTGGTGGGCCACGCGCTCCTGTCCGGCGAGGTCCTGGTGCTCTCCGACGGCACCCCCTGGCGCCCGCTGGTGCACGCCGCCGACATCGCACGGGCCTTCACGGCCGCGCTGACCGCGCCACGGGAAGCGGTGCACGACCGGGCGTTCAACATCGGCAGCGAGACCAACAACGTCACGGTCGCCGAGATCGCCGAACAGGTCGCCGAGGCGGTGTCCGGCGCGAAGGTGGTGATCACCGGGGAGAACGGTGCCGACCCGCGGTCGTACCGGGTGGACTTCTCCCGGTTCCGCGCCGCGATACCCGGCTTCGACTGCGAGTGGACGGTGAAGCAGGGCGCGCTCGAACTCGCCGACGCCTACCGGAAACACGGGCTGACCCAGGAGGACTTCGAGCGACGCTTCACCCGCCTTGCCGTGCTGCGCGCGGCATCCGACGCCGGCGCCGTCGACGACACCCTGCGGTGGCGCCGATGACCACTGCCGGCGAAGAGATGCACGCGCTGGTGGAGCGGCTGTACCCGCTCTGCCGGAGCATCACCGGCGACGGTGTGCGCGCCACCCTGGAGATCGTCGGCGAGTACGTTCCGCTGCAGGTGCACGAGGTGCCGACCGGGACTCAGGTGCTCGACTGGACGGTGCCGCAGGAGTGGAACATCCGGGACGCGTACATCGCCGACACCGCCGGCAACCGCGTCGTCGACTTCGCCGCGTCCAGCCTGCACGTGCTCGGCTACAGCGTGCCCGTGTCGCGGACCATGCCGCTGGCCGAGCTTCGTGAACACCTGCACACCCTGCCGGACCACCCGGCCTGGGTGCCGTACCGCACCAGTTACTACACACCGGAATGGGGGTTCTGCCTGGCCCAGGAGACCCTGGACGCGCTGCCGGACGGCGACTACGAGGTGTGCGTCGACTCCACCCTCGCGGACGGCCACCTCACCTACGCCGAGCACGTGGTCCCCGGGCAGGTCACCGACGAGGTGATCGTCTCCTGCCACGTCTGCCACCCGTCGCTGGCCAACGACAACCTGGCCGGCATCGCGGTGGCGACGTTCCTGGCCCGGGCGCTGGCGGAGCGGACGCCGTACTACACCTACCGGTTCATCTACGCGCCCGGCACCATCGGGGCGATCACCTGGCTGGCCCGCAACGCGGAGCGGATCGACCAGGTCAAGCACGGCCTCGTGCTGGCCTGCGCCGGCGACTCGGGACAGCTGACGTACAAGCAGAGCAGACGCGGCGACGCGGAGATCGACCGGGTGCTGCGGCATGTACTGGCCGCCTCCGAACGGCCGCACCACGTCAACGAGTTCACTCCGTACGGCTACGACGAGCGGCAGTACTGCTCGCCCGGGTTCGACCTCGGCGTGGGCTCGCTCAGCCGGACCCCGTACGCCGGCTACCCCGAGTACCACACCTCGGCGGACAACCCGGACTTCGTCTCCCCGGAGGCGATGGCGGACACGCTCGCCGTCTGCCGCGAGGCGTTCGCCGTCCTCGACCGCAACCGGCGGTACGTCAACCTCAGCCCCTACGGCGAACCACAGCTGGGCCGACGCGGGTTGTACGACTCGCTCGGCGGCCGCAGCGACGCGAAACAGGCCCAGATGGCCATGCTCTGGGTGCTCAGCCTCGCCGACGGCGAGCATGGTCTCCTTGACGTCGCCGAGCGGTCCGGGCTGCCGTTCGACACCGTCGCCGCCGCGGCCGACGCCCTGCACGGCGCCGGGCTGATCAAGGCATGACGCCGATGACCACCGGGAGACAGAAGACGACGGCCGCAGCGGCCCCGCCCACCGCCAGGCGGGCCGTGGTCGGCCGGCTGTCCTGGGGACTGGCCGACCAGGCGGCCTCCAGCGCGACCAACTTCGCGGTGGGGATCTACGTGGCCCGCTCACTCGGGCTGACCGCGTTCGGCGTGTTCAGTCTGGCCTGGGTGACCTACGGCGTGGTGCTCAGCGTCTCCCGCGGGCTGGCCACCGACCCGCTCGTGGTGCGCTTCAGCGGCGTGTCGGAAGCCTCCTGGCGCGGGGCGGTGGCCCGGTCGTCGGGTACCGCGCTCGGCGCAGGTGCCGTCATCGGCGCGGTGTGTCTGGTGGTCGGGACGGCTCTCGGCGGCAGCGTGGGGCCCGCGTTCGCCTGCCTCGGCGTCATGCTGCCGGGGCTGCTGCTGCAGGACGCCTGGCGGTACTCGTTCTTCGCCGCCGGCACCGGGCGGAAGGCGTTCGTCAACGACGTCGTGTGGGGCGTCGCGCTCGTCCCGGCCATGGTGGTGGCGGCCCGCGTGGGCAGCGTGGCCGCTTTCGTGCTCGCCTGGGGCGGATCCGCCGCGGTGGCCGCGGTGTACGGCTGCTTCCAGTCCGGCATCCGGCCCCAGTTGACCGGAGCGCGCGCGTGGGTTCGCGAGCACCGCGACCTCGGCTACCGGTACCTGGTCGAGAACACCTGCCTCAGCGGCGCGAGCCAGCTGCGGGCGTACGGGCTCGGCGCGATCGTCGGGGTCGGCGCGGTGGGTGCGGTGCGGGGTGCCGAGCTTCTGCTCGGCCCGTTCCTCGCCGTGCTGATGGGGCTGTCGCTGGTCACCGTCGCGGAGGCGGCACGGGTGCTGAGGCGGGCCCCGCACCGCCTTGGCAGGTTCTGCCTCCTGCTGGGCGGCGGGCAGGCCGCCGCCGCGCTGCTCTGGGGCGCGGCGCTGCTCCTCATGCCGGACCGGGTGGGCGAGCTCGTACTCGGCGACGTCTGGCACTCCGCCGCACAGCTCATCGTGCCGGCCACGCTCGGCGTCGCGGGCGCCGGACTCGGCACCGGCGCGGCGGCCGGGCTGCGCGCGCTCGCCGCGGCCCGGCGCAGCCTGCGCTGCCAGCTGTTCGCCTCCGCCTGCTACGTCATCGGCGGGCTCGGCGGGGCGGCCGCGGCCGGCACGGTCGGCTCGGCCTGGGGCGTCGCCGCCGCGACCGTCTGCAGCTCGGCCGTGTGGTGGCTGCAGCTGCGGTCCGCCCTGCGCGAGCACCACCACAACTCCGTTCCCGAAGCGAGGACCCCATGACCGCCCAACCCAGGCTGAGCATCGGCCTGCCCGTGTACAACGGCGAGGAGTACCTGGCCGAGTCGCTCGACGCCCTGCTCGGCCAGACCTACGAGGACTTCGAGCTGGTCATCTCCGACAACGCCTCGACCGACGGGACCCAGGAGATCTGCCGCCGGTACGCCGAGAAGGACTCGCGCATCCGGTACATCCGGCTGCCCAGGAACATCGGCGCCGCGCCGAACCACAACTACGTCTTCACCGAGTGCCGCGGCGAGCTGTTCAAGTGGGCCTCGCACGACGACCTCTACGCCCGCGACCTGCTAAGGCGCTGCGTTCAGGCGCTGGACGAGCGGCCGGACGTGGTTCTCGCGCACTCCGACCAGGCGGTCATCGACGGCGAAGGACGGGTGAAGGTCCCGTACGAGTACGGGCTCGCCACCGCCTCGCCGCACGCGCCGGAGCGCTTCCGCAGCTTCCTGTTCGAGCCCGGTGGCGACGACTTCTACGGGGTGATGCGTGCCGACGTGTTGCGCCGGGTGAAGCCGCACGACAGCTACCACCACGCGGACCGCACGTTCGTCGCCCAGCTCGTCCTTCAGGGGCCCTTCCACCAGGTGCCGGAGCTGCTGTACTTCCGCCGCGACCACCCCACCCGCGCCGAGCGGGCCAATCCGAGCAAGCGCTCCCGGTGCGTCAACCTGGACCCGCGCCGGGCAGGTGCGCTGCACCCGACGCCCCGGCTGCTCGCCGAGTACGTCTGGGGCTTCGTCTCGGCGGTCCGGCGGGCGCCGTTGTCCGCCGCCGACCGGCGCGCGTGCTACCGCCATCTCGCCGCGTGGATGACCAGCCGGGTCCGGCCGGGCGCCGGGGAGCGCGTCGAGGACCGCGCTCCGGTCGATCCGGCCCGGTTCGCTGTCTCCGTCGACGCTCTCGTAGCCGGCCGTGAGGGTCGTACAGGGGGGCAGGTATGACGTCCGCGGACGAAACCCCGGTGCGCGTCGGGGTGTTCGGCCTGCTCGGCTCCGGCAACCTCGGCAACGACGGGTCGCTGGAGGCCGTGCTCGGGTACCTCCGCGCCGAGCACCCGGACGCGGTCGTGGACGCGTTGTGCGGCGGCCCCGAGGTCGTCGCGACCCGCTACGCGATCCCCGCGACGCGGCTGCACTGGTACCGCGGGGAGTACCGGACCGCGTCGCGTGCGGGCGCGATCGCGGGCAAGGGCCTGGGCAAACTCGTCGACGCCTTCCGCACCGCTGCCTGGGTGCGCCGGCACGACGTGGTGATCGTGCCGGGCATGGGCGTCCTGGAGGCCACGCTGCCGCTGCGGCCGTGGGGCTTCCCGTACGCGCTGTTCCTGCTCTGCGCGAGCGGCCGGCTGTTCGGCACCCGGGTCGCGCTGGTCGGCGTCGGCGCCGCCGCGATCGGCAACCGGCCGACCCGAACCCTGGTGCGCTGGTCGGCGCGGCTGGCCGCGTACCGGTCGTACCGGGACGCCCAGTCCCGCGACGCTATGCGGGAGATGGGCGTGGACACCGCGCGCGACGAGGTCTACCCGGACCTCGCCTTCGCCCTGCCGACGCCGTCGGCGGGCGTGCCCTCGGGTCCGCCGGGCCCGGGTCCGACTGGTCCGGGTCCGACTGGTCCGGTCTGCGTCGGCGTCATGGACTTCCACGGTGGCGACGACGACCGCGCCCGGGCCGAGGAGATCCACCTGCGCTACCTCGACGGGACGACCCGGTTCGTCCGCGCGCTGGTCGAGGACGGCAGGCCGGTCCGGCTGCTCACCGGCGACGAGTGCGACGCGCCGGTGGTCGCCGCGATCCTCGACGCGGTGGACTCGCCGCTGGTCACCGCGGCCGAGGCGGCCTCGCTGGCCGACCTGATGAAGGAGACGGCGGCTGCCGACACCGTGGTGGCGACCCGCTACCACAACCTGATCTGCGCGCTGAAGGTCGGCACGCCGACGCTCGCACTCAGCTACGCGGCGAAGAGCGACGCGCTCATGGATCGGATGGGGCTCGGCGCGTACTGCCACCCGGCTCGCGAGGTCGACGCCGACCGGCTGATCGAGCAGTTCCGGGCGCTGGAGCAGAGATCGGCGGAGCTGCGGCGGACCCTCACCGAGCGGAACCTGGTCGCCGCCCGGCAACTCGAGGACCAGTTCACCGAGTTGACCGCGGCCCTGTTCCCGGCGGCCAATCAGGCCAACGCCAACGCCAACGCCAACGCCAACGCCAACGCCCACGCACGGCAGGAGGCTTCATGAAAGCGACCGCAGTCCCGGAGATCGAGGGTGCGTACCTGTTCGAGCCGACGCCGTACGCCGACGAGCGCGGCTTCTTCTGCCGCACCTTCGACGCCGACGTGGTCCGCTCGGTGGGCCTCGACCCGGACGCCTTCATCCAGGACAGCGTGTCCCGCTCGGTCCGGGGCGTGCTGCGCGGCCTGCACCTGCGCTCCGGTGCCGGCGAGGCCAAGCTGGTGCGGTGCTCGTACGGGAGGATCTTCGACGTCGTCGTGGACCTCCGGCCGGACTCGCCGACGTACCGCAACGTGGCCTCCTTCGACCTGTCCGGCGAGACGCAGGTGACCCTGTACATCCCGGCGGGGTGCGCGCACGGCTTCCAGGCGCTGACCGAGACCGCCGACACCTCGTACCGGATCGACCGCCCGCACGATCCGGCCGAGGACGTGACGATCGCCTTCGACGACCCGGAGCTCGCCATTCCCTGGCCGCTGCCGGCCACATCGATGTCCCAGCGGGACCGGGAGGCGCCGAGCCTCGCCGAGGTCCTGAAGCAGAGAGAGAGCTGAAGTCAGCGTGGACACTGAGGAGTTCTTCCTGCCCAGGTCGCAGGCGGCGAACGAGCGGCTGCACGCCATGATCCCCGGGGGCGCGCACACCTACGCCAAGGGCGACGACCAGTACCCCGAGAACCTGGCCCCGGTCATCAGCCACGGCCGCGGCGCCCATGTGTGGGACATCGACGGCAACCGCTACATCGAGTACGGCTCCGGCCTGCGGTCGGTCAGCCTAGGCCACGCCCACCCCCGCGTGACCGAGGCGGTGCGGCGGGAGATCGAGCGCGGCAGCAACTTCGTCCGGCCGTCCGTCGTGGAGGTCGAGGCCGCGGAACGCTTCCTGGCCACGGTGCCGACCGCCGAGATGGTGAAGTTCGCGAAGAACGGCTCCGACGCCACCACCGCCGCGGTGCGCCTCGCCCGCGCCGCCACCGGGCGCCCGCGGGTGGCCCTCTGCGCCGACCATCCGTTCTTCTCCACCGACGACTGGTTCATCGGCACCACGCCGATGTCCGCCGGCATCCCGGCGGCGACCACCGACCTCACCGTGGCGTTCCCCTACGGGGACCTGGCCGCCACGGAGGAACTGCTCACCCGGTACCAGGGCGAGGTCGCCTGCCTGATCCTCGAACCCGCCACCCACACCGAGCCGCCGCCCGGGTACCTCGCCGGCCTGCGCGAGCTGGCCGACCGGCACGGCTGCGTACTGATCTTCGATGAGATGATCACCGGCTTCCGCTGGTCCGAGGCGGGCGCCCAGGGCCTGTACGGCGTCGTCCCCGACCTCTCCACGTTCGGCAAGGCGCTGGGCAACGGATTCGCCGTCTCCGCGCTGGCCGGGCGCCGCGAACTGATGGAGCTGGGCGGGCTGCGTCACTCCGGCGACCGGGTGTTCCTGCTGTCCACCACGCACGGTGCGGAGACGCACTCGCTGGCCGCCGCGATGGCCGTGCAGACCACGTACGCCGAGGAGGGCGTCACCGCGCGACTGCACGCCCTCGGGGAGCGGTTGGCCGCCGGTGTCCGCGACGCCGCGGCAAGCATGGGGGTCGGCGACCACATCGTCGTACGGGGCCGGGCCAGCAACCTGGTCTTCGCCACCCTCGACGAGAACCGCCGGCCGTCGCAGCAGTACCGCACCCTGTTCCTGCGCCGGCTCCTCGAGGGCGGGGTGCTGGCCCCGTCGTTCGTGGTGAGCAGCGCGCTCGACGACGCCGACATCGATCACACCGTCGACGCGGTGGCCCAGGCATGCGCGGTGTACCGGAAGGCACTGGACGCCGGTGATCCCACCCCCTGGCTGGGCGGACGACCGGTGAAGCCCGTGTTCCGCCGCTTGGCGTGACGTGACGTCAGTGACGCTTTCGTAGACCGGCGTCGGCCGTCCGGTCGGCCGTCCGGTCGACCAGCCATGCGGTCGCCGGGACCACCGCCAGCGCGGTGCACCAGCCGCCCAGGACGTCGGTCGGGTAGTGCGCGCCCAGGGCGACCTGTGCCCAGCCCATGGCGGCACCGGCGACCAGCGCCGCGGCGAGTACCAGTGACGTGCCGGCCGTCCTGCCGAGGCCGAGCCGGCCGGTCGCGAGCAGCGCCGGCACGAGGGCGAGCGCGGTGAGGAAGGCCGTGTGCCCGCTCGGGTAGGACAGGTTGTCGGCTCCGTGGATGGTGCGTCCCACCAGGGACTTGAGCACCGTCGTCGTCCCCACGGTCAGGCCGGCGCCGGCAACGAAGAGCACCGCCGCACGAGGTCGCCGAAGCAGCAGGCAGCCCGTCACGGCGGCCAGGACCAGCGTCGCCGCTCCGGCGGGCTCCCCCAGGAAGTCCGTGGCCAGAGCGACGTTCCGCCACGGCGGCCGCACACTGTCCGCCGTGGGCTGGACGATCCACCTGTCCACCGTGCCGGGCTCGCTGTGGCCGGTGTACAGGACCCCGAGCACGACGACGACCAGCGCGGCGAGGGCCGCGATCAGCCCGAGCCACGGGCGCAGCGACGGGGGCAGCACCGCGGGCGCCGACCGGCCGGTCACATGCCCACCTCGTCCGGTCGACCTGCGGTAGCTTGCCGTGACCGGTAAATGGTGTTCCGGATCTTGACTTTGCGTGGCAGGTCGGAGCCCCCCCGTCGTGTCTGACTTTGCCACCCTAGCCAACGATCCGGTGGCGGCACACCGGGTTCGATCCCGTCCTGGAGCACCGACGCGCTGCCGTCCGGTCGGCGAGCCGGACGCCGCGACCGCTCACCTCTCAGCGCAGCCGACGTACGCGCAGCACCAGGTCGTCGGTATGGTGCCCACCGGCGCCCCCACCGGGTGCCACGCGTGGCCGTTGCTCGTCCACCTCCACCTCCCAGTCGTCGTCGAGCAGATCGGCGACCATCGACGGCCAGACGTAGTCAGCCGGGTCGAAGCCGCTGTCGTGCGCCTGCTGGGTGTCCATCCCCGCGTGGTGTACGAGCAGCAGCACGCCGCCGGGCGCGACGGCCGCGAGCAGCGCTCGCTCGGCCGCGGCGTCGGGGGTGCGCAGCAAGGCCGGGTACTGCGCGGAAACCAGGTCGAAGGAGGCCGGCGGGAGCACCGCCTCGGTGAGTGCGGCGTGTACCCAGTGAACGGCGAGGCCGGCGTCCCGCGCGTGTCCGGCCGCCCGCTCCAGCGCCACGCCCGAGACCTCGATCGCGGTCACGTCCCAGCCGCCGCGCGCGAGCCAGACGGCGTCCGCGCCCTCGCCGCAGCCGACGTCGAGCACCCTCCCCGGTGTGAGCCCGGCGACCTCGGCCACGAGCGCACCGTTGGGCCGGCCGCTCCACAACTGCTGTCGCTCGGTGTACCGGCTGTCCCACTCCGCCCGCACCGCGGGGTCTCCGACGTATCCGTCGGCAGTCGAAGGGATGTCGGACGCGGGCGATCCTGCTGCGATGTTGTCGGTCACGGGCCCACCGTCGCCCACCGCGCCCCGGTCGGCCACTCCTGTTGCCGATCCGGCAAATCGGCGTCCGGAGGTACTCGGCGCCGAGGGCGACGACCTCGTCGTCGAGCGGTCGCACCACCGTCTCCTGGTCGATCACCCGGTGTCTGAGCCACTGACCGGGTAGAGGCTCTGGTCGGGGTAGGCGACCGATGGCAGCGCCCCTGGGTGAACCGTGTCATCGCTCGGGACGTACTCCTGGTCGATCCGGCGTGACCGCGACGCTCCGGCTCGGGTGTCCGAGCGCGGGAACCGAGGTCGGACGTATCGGCGGTACGGAACAGGGAAGGGACCGGATTCATGGATGGTGCTCCCGCGGTGGAAGCTCCGTTCGCGGAGGAGAGCGCATGACGCCCGGAGTGGATTTCGTCTTCACGCATTCCGAGCCCATGGAGAGGGAAGAGGAACGCGGAGACGCGGTGCCTTCGGCCGATGAGCTGCTGACTCTGCACGGCAGATCCGTCCTGGACTACGCGGCGCTGTGCACGGTGCCGCGCCGGGGCGCCGCGGAGCGGCTGGCCGGGCACGCCTTCCGGAACACCTACGGCGACGCGGCACCTCACGTCGGCATCGACTTCCCGTGGCGCCCGCGGCTGCTCGCGGCGGTCCTCGACGCCGCCCGGGAATGGAGCGCGGACGACAGGCGATCGTCCCTCCACCCGGACCTGCGGGACGGCGCGACCAGTGACGCGCGCCGGGCGGCGACCGGCACGGGTGGCGGGAGCGGTGCCAGGAGCCTGGTCCTGCGCGCTCTGCGAAACCTGCCGGACCGCGCTCATGTACTGCTGTGGCACACGGCGGTCGAGGGCGAGGAGATCGAGGCGGTGGCGCTCCTGCTCGGCGCTGAACCCTCCCAGCTGAATCCCGAGCGCGCCCGCACCCTGCTGCGCGACGAATGCGTACGGGTCCACCTCGATCTCGCACCCGACGAACGCTGCCGCCGGCTCAACCGGCTCATCGACGTCCACGCCCGCCGAGGATCCATCGAGATGATGGCGGGGGTGCGCGACCACCTCGACGGCTGCGCCTACTGCCGGGCGGCGGTGGACCAACTGGACCAGTCCCCGGACCGGCTCCCCGCGCTGCTCGCGGATGCCGTACTGGGCTTCCGTGCGGCGGACTACCTCGCGACCCGGCCCGCCCGCCAGGTGATCGCGTCGGCTCGCGCGCGCTCGGAGCCCGCCCCACAGCCCGCGGACGAGGAGGCTCAGCCGACGGCCTCGGGTGGTCCCGCGCTGCGGCGGCGCCGGTGGACGCTGCTGGTCGCCTCCGGTGTGGTGCTGTGCGGGGTGGTCGCGGCGTCCCCCATGGCCCTCAGCGGAGCCGAGAGTGACCGCGAGGCGGTGGTCGGTCCGGTGCCTGGACCGACCCGGAGCCCGTCCGGCTCCGCTCCCGAGCCGTCCGCCGTACCCCCGTCACCCGGCACCTCGTCGGCCCCCGGCACGGGCGAGGCCACGGCCACGCGGCTGCGCAACGTGAGGACGGGACTGTGCCTCGACCTGCGCGCTTCGACGGAGTTGGTGGGCGTGCCCGCGGTGACGGCGGAGTGCGGGGGATCCGCCACCCAGATGTGGTGGTTGGAGGACGGGGGACGACTGCGCAACCAGGCTGCCCCCGAACTGTGCCTGAACGCCGAGCCGCAGGGCACCGTCGCCCTGAGGCCGTGTACCGATCCGGAGGGCCGGGAGGGTGAGGAGTCCGGGGACACACGTTACGACCTGGCGGTCGACGGCCTCCTCACCCTTGTCGCCGAGCCCGGAGTGGCCGTGACGCCCGTTCGCCGGGACGCGGGGGCGGTCATCCTCCTGGAGCCCGTCCCACAGGACAGGGTCCGCAGGTCCCAGCGCTGGCGCACCGACGAGGGGTTCGACCGCGGCACCTCACCGTCGGCGGCCGTCCGGGAGGTTTCGGCCGCCGGATGAGCCCGCCGTCACGCCTGCGGGCTCGCGACGAGAACGGGTGACGGCGAGTTCTGGCTCAGCGCGTCCCCTCTCGCTCGCCCTGGCCGGAAGGCGCCGCCTGCGTCGGGGTGATGGAACCGCCGGGTGCAGGAAGACGTAGCGCACCACGTTGCGCTTCCCCACCGGCCAGTCCGCCAGTCCGTGGAACAGCCGAAGCCCGGACGGGGTACACGCGAGGGGCCATCCGCTCACGCGGCGGCCGTGGCGGGTGCCGGGGCCGGGTCACGCGGTGGCGAGGGAGACCTCGGTCGACTTGATCAGTGCGGTGACGTCGGAGCCGGCGGTCAGGTCGAGATCGCTGACGGCGTCCTTGGTGATGGCGGCGGTCAGCTCCCCACCCTCGACGGTGACCTTGACGGAGGCCATCGCGGCTCCGGCAGCGATTGCGGCCACCGTGCCCGGCAGCCGGTTGCGGATGGACAGGCCCTCCACCGCGCCGGTGGCGAGGGAGACCTCCGTGGACTTGACCAGGGCGTTCACGGCGGAACCCGCGGCGAGGCCGAGTTCCTCGACTGCCTCCGCGGTGATCGCCGAGGTGAGGTCCTGGCCACCGTCGAGGCGGATCTTGACCGCGGCCATGGCCTCACCAGTGGTGATGGCGGTGACGGTGCCGGGGAGCTGGTTGCGGATGCTCAGGCTCATGAGAACACCTCACGGGGGAGGGATGGTCTGCCGGTATTGCTTCCTTCTGTGGGGATCACGCTAGTCGGGTCCGGCGCGCGTGGCAGGCTGCTGCTCGCATCTGCCAGGGGGCGGACGGGCAGGGTCTTGCACGTCGTGGGGGCCTGTGTCCCCGTTCCTGCTGTGTGTCAGGCCGGGTAGGCGTGGGTCTGTGCCGCCTTGACCGTGGCCCAGACCGCCGCGCCGGGATGGAGGCCGAGTTCAGCGGCGGCGATCGTGGTGAGGTCGGCGGTGAGGGGGAGTTCGCCGGTGAGGGCGGCGCGGATCTGGTCGCCGTGAGTCTCCAGGCCGGCGACCTCGCAGTGCCAGAGGTTGCGTGCGCTGGCGCCTGTGGGGCGGTCGCGGTGGAGAGTGACGGCGCTCGGTGGGAAGGTGACGAAGACCGGCCCGGTGAGCTCCTCGGCGGTCGTGATCGCGGGCCCGGCATCGAGTCGTACCGTGTGCCCTTCGGCCTGGCCCGGGTAGAGGTTCAGGCCGACGAGGTGGGCGATGTAGTCCGTACGCGGGTGGCGGGCGATGTCGCCCGGGGTGCCTTCCTGCACCACGCGCCCCTCCTCGATGACGATCAGGCGGTCGGCCAGGACCATGGCGTCAAGCGGGTCGTGGGTGACGAGTACGGCGACGGCCTCGAAGTCGGCTAGGTGGCGCCGGAGTTGGGCGCGGACGTCGAGGCGGGTACGGGCGTCGAGCGCGGCGAGGGGTTCGTCGAGGAGCAGCAGCCGGGGGTGGGTGGCCAGGGCGCGGGCGAGGGCGACGCGCTGGGCCTGGCCGCCGGAGAGGCGGCGGGGCTTGGCGCCGGCGTGCTCGGCGAGCCCCATCCGCTCCAGCCACTCGGTGGCCTGCGCACGCGACTCCGCTTTGGTGGCGCCGTGGCAGCGGGGGCCGAAGGCGACGTTGTCCAGGGCTGTCAGGTGGGGGAAGAGCAGGTAGTCCTGGAAGACGACGCCGACCGGGCGTGCCTCGGGCGGCATACCCTCCAGCGAGTCGCCGTCGAGCCGCAGGTGCCCCTCCGTGAGGGGAATCAGACCGGCCAGCGCGCGTAGGGCCGTGGTCTTTCCGGCGCCGTTGGGGCCGAGCAGGGCGACGACGTCACCGGGGGCGGCCTTCAATGTGGCGTCGAGACGGAAACGGCCCCGCTGGACCACGAGACGCGCATCCAGCCCCTCGCCAGTGGGAGTCGGCGCAGCGCCGTCGTCGTGTGCGGTCTTCTCGATCTGGGTCATGAGGCGGTCATCCAGCGGTCGCGCAGTCCCGCGAGGACCGCGATCGACACGGCCAGAAGGACCAGGCTGAGGGCGATCGCCGCCTCCGGGTCACTCTGCAAAGCCAGGTAGACGGCGAGCGGCATGGTCTGCGTACGGCCGGGGAAGTTGCCCGCGAAGGTGATCGTCGCGCCGAACTCGCCCAGCGCCCGTGCCCAGGCGAGCACCGCGCCCGCGGCGATCCCAGGTGCGATCAGCGGCAGCGTGACCCGGCGGAACGCGGTGAAGCGGGAGGCACCCAGCGTCGTGGCGGCCTCCTCGTAGCGCGGATCGGCGGCCCGCAGCGTGCCCTCGACGCTGATGACGAGGAACGGCATCGCCACGAACGCCTCGGCGACCACGACACCCGCCGTGGTGAAGGGCAGGGTGACCCCGAACCACGCGTCCAGCCACTTCCCGACGACCCCGTTGCGGCCGAGTGCCATCAGCAGCGCCACACCCCCGACCACCGGGGGCAGCACGAGCGGCAGGGTCACCAGAGCTCGGAGGAAGCCGCGCCCGGGGAAGTCGGCCCGGGCGAGCAGCCAGGCCAGGGGCACGCCCAGGACCAGGCTCACGACGGTGGCCGCCGTGGCGCAGACCAGGGACAGCTGGAGCGCCTGCCACACTTCCGTGCTGGTCAGCAGGTCCGGCAGGCTGCGCCAGGGAGCGCGGACGAGCAGCGCGATCAGCGGCAGCACCAGGAACGCCAGCCCCACCAGACCGGGCACGAGCAGCGGGAGCGGCACTCCTCGGAGACGTGCCGGGCCGCGCCGACGCCGCGGGCCGCCCGTCAGGGTGTCGGCCGCGGCACCGGACTTGTCCACGTCGGTCACGGCTTGAGGAACCCGGCCTCGGTCAGGACCTTCTGGCCCTCGGCGGACTGCACCAGGGCGATGAACGCCTTGGCCGCGGCCGCGTTGGGGGCGTCCTTGAGCAGGGCGATCGGGTAGTCGTTGATGGCGTCGGCGGACTCGGGGAACTCCACGCCCTCCACCTTGTCACCCGCGGCCTTCACATCGGTCTTGTAGACGACGGCGGCGTCGGCCTCCTTCAGCACCACCTTGTTCAGGGCGCTCTTGACGTCCTCCTCGTAGGAGACCGGGGTGAGCTTCAGTTTGCTCGCGTCCAACGCCTTCTGGGCCGCGGCTCCGCAGGGCACCGCCTTGTCGCAGAGCACGACCTTGAGATCCGGGTTGGTGAGGTCCTTCAGGGAGGAGACCTTGTCGGGGTTGCCCGGCAGGGTGGCGATCTCCAACTGGTTGCGGACGAAGGTGACCGGCTCGGTGGCGTTGTCCTTCGCGTCGGTCACGATCGCCATGGTCTTGGGGCTGGCCGAGGCGAAGACGTCGGCCGGGGCGCCGCCGGTGATGCTCGCGGCGAGGGCGTCGCTGCCGCCGAAGCTGAAGGTGACCTTCGTGCCCGGGTGGGCCTTCTCGAACTCCTTGCCCAGGGTCGTGAAGCTCTCCTTGAGCGAGGCGGCGGCGAAGACCGTCACCGTGCCGGACAGCTTCGGGGACGAGGACGCGGAGGAACCCTCCGACCCGGCGGAGTCCGAGTCGGAGGAGGAGCAGGCGCTCAGGGCCAGCAGCGCGGCGACGCCGGCCCCGGTCACCTGCAAGGTCCGGCGGGTCCGGCGCGCGGAACGGGTCATCACGGATCTACTCCTTGTCACGAATGTGGTGAATCTCTGCTCAGGGTCTCTCGACGACCGCATTGGTCGACTTGATCACCGCGACGGCCGGAGCCCCGGGCTCCAGCTTCAGTTCCTCAGCCGACTCCCGGCTGACCAGGGACACCACCCGGAACGGTCTGGCCTGGATCTCCACCTGCGCGGAGACGTCCCCGAGGATCACGTCGGTGACGATGCCGGAGAGGTGGTTGCGGGCTGAGGAGCCGGTGTTCTCCCGCTCCGTGCGGTGCACCTGCCGGGCGTAGGCCGCGAGGGCCGGACCCGGGATGGTCCGGCGGCCCTGCTCGTCGCGTTCGGCGGCGAGTTCGCCGCCGTCGACAAGTCGCCTCACGGTGTCGACGCTGACGCCGAGCAAGGCTGCCGCGTCTCCGATCCGGTAGGTGCGCATACATCGATCATATGCCGCAGATGCAAGGTCAAAGGTCCCAATCTCATTGCATGAGTCGGGCCCACGGTCCCTAGGGTTGGTATGTGCGTTTGTACGGGTGGTGTGCTCGGGTACCGTCATTCGGGAGGTGGTGCCCGTGAGTCAGTCCCTCGCAGCCGCCGGTACGGCCGCCGTTCCGATGGCGGAAGTCGTTCTCGCCGGTGATCTGGCGCGGCCGTCCCGGCTGAGCGTGGCCGATCTGCCGGCCTGGCCCCAGCACGAGGCGGCGGTCAGCTTCGAGTGCGCCACCAGCGGCATCCAGCACCACCGGTTCACCGGACCGCTCCTGCACGACGTGCTCCTGGATGCGGGTCCGGGCTTCGACCCCGCCCGGCGCAAGGACCGCCTGCGCTTCCTCATCGCCGTGCGCGGCGCCGACGGCCATCACGCCCTGCTGTCGTGGGCGGAGATCGACCCCGACTTCGGGCGCGCTCCCGTCCTGCTGGCGGTCACCATCGACGACAACCCGCTCGACCGGGCCGGCCCGCAGCTGGTGCTGCCGCAGGACCGTTGCGGGGCCCGGCACATCAGCGGGATCAACGCCATACGCGTGGACGGCGGATACCCCGCGTCCTGGTGATCCGATTCATGCCCCTGATGAGAGGAGCACGGTGAGCCCCGTCCCGGTGGCGGACGTCCTGGTCGTCGAGCACATGCCGCAGGAAGGCCCGTACGCCATCGGCACGGCGCTGGAGGCGGCCGGGCCGGCAGTGCGGGTGTGCCGGACCTGGGCGGGGGACCCGTGCCCGACTCGCTGGGCGGCGCCGCGGCGCTGGTGGTGGTGGGCGGGCCCGCGACGGCGTACGAGGACTTACCCGGACGTACGGCGGAGCTGACCCTGCTGCGTGCGGCACTGGAGGCCGAGGTGCCCGTCGTATTTGGTTGCCGAGAAAGGATCAAGCAGCCTATTTTCGGGCTCATGGCGGATGACGAACCCACGCGTGCTGCACGGCTGCTGGAGGCTCAGGCGAAGGCCGAGCGGCTCTTCGCGGAGATCGAGGAGCGCGGGCTCGTCGCGCCGGGCGAGGGGGAGCGGGCGGTCAGCGACCGTGTCCGTGATCTGGCCAACGAACTGTTCGGCACGACCCGTCACTGGCACAAGCGGATCGTACGGTCGGGACCGAACACGCTGATGCCGTACCGGGAGAACCCGCTGGACCGCGTGATCGACGCCGACGACATCGTCTTCGCCGACTTCGGGCCGATCTTCGAGGAGTACGAGGCCGACTTCGGCCGGACCTTCGTCCTCGGCGACGACCCGGTCAAGCACCGGCTGCGGGAGGACCTGCCGAGGATTTTCGCGGCCGCCAAGCGGTTCTTCGCGAGCGACGCCGACATCACCGGGAAGCAGTTGTACGCCGAGGTCGAGCGGTTGGCCGCCGAGGCCGGGTGGGAACTGGGCGGCTGGCATGCCGGACACCTGGTGGGGGAGTTCCCGCACGAGTGGATCGACGGCGCGGATGTGGAGTCGTACATCGCGCCCGCGAACGACACCCCTATGCGCCGCACCGACAAGGCCGGGCTGCGCTGCCACTGGATTCTGGAGATCCACCTCGTTGATCGCGACCACGGTTTCGGCGGCTTCTACGAGGAACTGCTCACGCTCGGCTGACCGGTCGGGCCCGCTTGGCGCAGGCGTTCTCGAAGAGCGACCACAGTTCATCCGCACGATCCACGGCCGCGGCGGTCTCTTACTCACGACGAGACCAATGAGCAGTCAGCCGACAGCAGTCAGCCGACAGCCGCATGTCAGCTGCTGTTGGCAGGGCTTGTCAGCCGCCCACCAGCGTGGCCACCAGGCGTGTCATGCGGGGCCGTGGGTCGGGTGTGCCCGGCCAGCTGGTCATCAGGAGGTGGTGTGCGGTGCCGACGATGGCGAGGGCCGCGGTGCTCGGGTCGACGGTCTCCGCCACCCGGCCGAGCCGCTGTTCGGCCGATAGATAGGTGGCGACGGCCTCCTCGATCGCGGTGAGGCCGGACGCCCCGCCTTCCAGCGCCTCGCGGACCAGCCGGGTGGTGGCGGGTCGGCTCATGGCCAGGCCCGAGAGAGCGGGGCCGGCGGAGTCGAGCAGCGCGAGGGCGACGGTGTTGAGGTTCCGCGCCACCGTGCCCTGCCCTGTGAGCTGCGACAGTGCCTGTGCCTTCGCCGCCGTCCGCGCGAACCGGTCGAGGCAGAGCTCGGCCACGAACTCGTCGAGCCCCGCGAAGTGCGCGTGCAACAGCCCCTTGGCGCAGCCCGCCTCAGTGGTGACGGCCCGGCTGGTGAGCGCGCCGGGCCCGTCCCGCTCCACGACGCGCTCGGCCGCCGCGAACAGCCGCTCGCGCACGTCCGGCGTCGCCACTCCGCGCGGTGACATGGGCCTCACTTCCGTTCTGGTGCCGCCGCCCTCAAGGGCACAACTCCCGTGATCGTAGCGGAGATTGCCGATTTGGGCATTCGCCCATACTGTTTGGGCGCATGCCCATCATCCGTCGTTCACCACAGGAGGCCCCCGTGCCGGACGTTGTCAACACCGAGCAGGCACAGGCATGGAACGGCCCGGAAGGCTCCCACTGGGCCCGTAACCAGGACCGCTGGAACGCCGTGAACGAGGGCTTCAACGAGCCACTGCTCAATGCCGCCGGGATCACCGGGGACCACCGGGTCCTCGACCTCGGCTGCGGCTCCGGCCAGACCACGCGCATCGCCGCGCTCAGAGCGCCCCGGGGCCACGCGCTCGGCCTCGACCTGTCCGGCCCGATGCTGGCCGAGGCGCGGGCCCGCGCGGAGCGGGAAGGCATCACGAACGCCTCCTTCGTGCAAGGCGACACCCAGGTGTACCCCTTCGAGGAGGGCTCGTTCGACGCCGCGGTCAGCCGCTACGGGGTGATGTTCTTCGCCGACCCGGTCGCGGCCTTCGCCAACGTCGGCCGCGCACTGCGGCCCGGCGGGCACCTGGCGTTCGTCTGCCCGGCCGACGCCACGCTCAACGGCTGGGTTACGGCGATGGCGTCACTGCGCGACCTCCTGCCCGTCGGCGACTTCGGCCGGCCGGGGCTGCCCGGCATGTTCTCCCTGGCCACCCCGGACCGCATCCGCGAAGTACTCACCGCGGCCGGATTCACCGGCATCACCATCAACCAGAGGCAGGCGTACGGGACATGGGGGCACGGAGCCGAGGACGCGGCCGCCTTCCTGCTGGACACCGGCCCCGGCCGCCACCTCATGGAGCAGGCGGACACGGCCACGCGATCCCACGCCCGCCGCACCCTGACGGACCATCTCCGCGCCGAGGAGGCGCCGGACGGCACAGTCCGCCTGCTCAGCACGTCATGGCTGGTCACGGCGGCCCGCCCGACCAACCCCTCGGACAGGCCGTAGGTCGTACTCGTAGTGCGTGTCGCAGCCGATGCGCCGGGGCATGGCAAGCGTCCGGAGCAGGCCCCGGCCAAACACGTCGAGTGACTCCGGGACGGAGTGCTCATCGAGCGCCTACTCGTGGATCCCCGGCTCTCGCACCGACGTCGGTCCGGTTCGACGGCCCGCCCGGCCGCGACCACCTACGTTGGTTCATCTTGAGATCAGCCGCAGCCCGAGGGCTGGACCGAGCCACACCCGCAGTGGTCCGCCGTTCTGAACGGCAACGGCCGGCAGCTCACAGTCACCGGCCCCGACGGCCCCTGGTACACCGGCCTGTTGGCCGCCACCCGCGACCACCCGCGACCACCCGCGACCGCCCGGGACTTCGCGGCCGATGTGGCGGCGGGTACGTTCCCGGCACCGGAGCACGGCTCTTTCTGGGGCTTGCCCGACTGAGATGCGGATGCTGTCCTGCGCTCAGCGCGGTCCCATGCCCGGCCACGCCCGCGGGTAGGGCACACGCAGTGTCTCGGCTGCCACGGGAGTGTGGTCCGTGGCGGAGTGGAGGCGGCCGTCGCGCAGGACGATGGCGCCGCTGCGGAGCATGGTGGTGACCAACTCGTGAGCGAGGGCCTCGGGTGTGAGGCCCAGCAACCGGGCGGCATCGGTCAGCCAGGCCCGCGCGTGCAGATACGGCTCGATCCCGTCGGCCGGGATGCCGCCGCGGATCATCAGGGCGAAGGCGAGGATCCGGCGGGCGCCGTACCGGACCGCGCCGGCGGGGTCGTCGACGAGCCGCTGGGCGCGGCGCACGGCGGCGGCGAGGGCGGCGCCGGGATCCGCGGGGACCGGGCCGTGGGAGGGAAGGATCACGCGAGGGGCGAGGTCGGCCATTCGCTTGAGGGAGGCGAGCGCGGTGGTGGCGGCGTCGGGTCCGTCGAGGGCGAGGTTGACCCAGCCGACGTCGTAGTCCGACAGCGCGTCCCCGACGACGAGCAGCCGTTCCTCCGGCTGCCACAGCGCCAGATGGCCAGGCGTGTGCCCGGGGGTGCGGACCACTTCCCAGTCGGTGTCCCCGAGCCGGAGGACCTGCCCGTCGTCGAGCGGTACGTCGACCGAGTAGGGCGCCACAGGCTGATCAAGGTACTCGGCCGCGCAACAGCCGGGGTCACGTCGGGAGATCGCCTCCGCCTCCGGTGCTCCGGCGGCTATAGCGGCGCCCTGGAACTGGAGGAGGGCGTTGCCGCCGACGTGGTCGGAGTGCCAGTGGGTGTTGACGACCAGGTCGATGTCCCCGGCGTGCTCGCGGGCCCAGGCGGCGGTCTCCCGAGCGTGCCCGACGAACCCACTGTCGACCAAGGCCGGCCGACGGCCGCGCAGCAACAGGGTGTTGGCGTCGGGGAACGGGCGCTGCCACCACGTCAGCCAGGACGGCAGGGCCGGCAGGGGGCTCATTCGGCGGGCCTGTCTACGCGGATCAGCGTCTGCTGGCCGTTGGCGACGAGCTTCCGGACGCCGTCGCCCTGGACGCCGTACACCTCCAACTGGCAGACGGTCAGCGTACGTCCGGACTTCAGCACGGTCCCGATCGCCTCCAGGTAGTCGCCCGCGGCGGGTGCGAGCAGGTTGATCTTGTACTCGACGGTGAGGACCTCGGAGTCCTCGTCGGACAGCGTGAGCGCGGCGTAGCCGCCGGCGCTGTCCCCGATGGCGCTGGTGGCTCCGGCGTGGACGTAGCCGTGCTGCTGGGTCACCTCAGGGCGGGCAGGGAGCACGATGTGGACGCGGCCGGGGCCGATGTGGGTGAGGCGGGCGCCGAGGTGGGCCATGAGGCCCTGTAGGTCGAAGCTGTCCTGGATGCGCTTCTGGACTGCGGGGCTCGCCTGTTCGTGCTGCGTCTGCTCTGCCACGTACGTGCTCTCCTTCGGGTCCGTGTCGGGTGGAGCGGGGCGGGTTCCTCAGCCGGCCAGGCGTTCCACCAGCAGGAAGGCGCCGATGGCCACCATCATGGCGCCGCTGATGCGGGTGACGGCCCGGGCGGCCGAGGGCCTGGTGCTCAGGGCCGTGCGGGCGAGGACGCCGACGGCGAGGTAGACGACGGCGCACGCGGTCAGGTGCATCGTGCTGAGCAGCCCGGTCTGCGCGGCGACCGGCCAGCCGCCGGCGGTGTCGATGAACTGCGGAAACAGCGAGAAGTACAGCAGCAGCGCCTTCGGGTTCAGGCCGCTGATCCCGGCCCCCTTGAGCATGACCTGCATTCGGGAGGCGTCCGTGCTCTCGCCGGCGGCCGCCGGAACGGCCGGCTGCCGCAGTACGCCCCAACCCAGCCACAGCAGGTAGCCGGCGCCCGCCACGGTCAGGGCGGTGAGCGCGGCTGGGGAACTCGCCACGATCACCGCCAGGCCCGCGACGGCCACCAGCGCGTAGGCCGCGTGCCCGGCGATCAGCCCTGTGACGGCCGGGACGACCGCGCGTTCCCGCAGGCCCGCGGAGATCGCGTAGGCCCAGTCCGCGCCCGGGGTGAACACCAGCAGCAGGTCCACTGCCAGGAAGGCCGCCAGCGTCGTCGTGTCCATCGATCGTTCCCTCTCGCACGTCTCACTCTGGAGGGAAGGCTAGGCCGGACATACCCGAAGGTGTTTGCATCTTTACCCCGTGATCGCGCGATACGAGGGAGAATCTTCTCCATGGACGCCCTGGACCGGAAGATTCTTACCGAACTGCAGTTGGACGGCCGTCTGACGGTCACCGAGCTGGCCGCGCGGGTGCGGCTCAGCGTCTCGCCCTGCCACCGTCGCCTGCGCGACCTCGAACGCGAGGGCGCGATCCGCGGCTATCGGGCGGTGGTGGACCCGGCGGCCGTGGGCCTGAACTTCGAGGCGCTCGTCTTCGCCACCCTGCGCTGGGAGGGCCCCGACACCGTCACGGCCTTCGAGGAGGCCGTAAGCGCTGTCCCGCACGTCATCCAGGCGCAGCGACTGTTCGGCGAACCCGACTACCTGCTCCGGGTGGCCACCACCGACCTGGCCGCCTTCCAGAAGCTGTACGACCAGCAGCTCGCCCGGCTGCCCGGGGTCCAGCGTCTGACCTCCACCCTCGTCATGAAGAACGTCGTCCGCGACCGCCCGCTGCCTGAGTAGGACCGCTGAGGAGCGCGGCCATCCCGGACGCGCTGACCATGGCCGCCACGTCTCCCCGTCCTCCGCCGAGAAACGTTGCCGTCAAATAACCCGTCCGGGCATCGGCGTCGGAGCCGTCCCGAAACGGCCCAGGTGCTGTCACCGGCTGTCGGTAGCGTGACGGCCGTGATGGTGGGAACCGAAGCAACCCGGCTGGTCGTGCTGCGCGGCAACAGCGCCTCGGGGAAGTCGTCTGTCGCGGCCGGCCTCCGCGAACAGTTCGGCCGCGGCCTGGCCATGGTCGGCCAGGACAACCTTCGCCGCGTCGTGCTCCGCGAGCACGATCGGCCCGGCGCCGCGAACATCGGCCTGATCGACCTGACGGCCCGCTACGCCCTGGACGCCGGGTATCACGTCGTGGTCGAGGGCATCCTCTACGCCGACCGCTACGGCGACATGCTCGCCCACCTGCGCGCCGACCACCGCGGCCCGACCCATGGTTACTACCTGGACGTGCCGTTCGACGAAACCCTCGCCCGGCATGCCACGAAGCCGATCGCCGACGAGGTCGACGAGACACAGCTGCGCGACTGGTACCGGCCGCGCGATCTGCTGCCCGACGGTCTCGAGACCGTCATCAGCGCCGACAGCGCCCTGCACGAGACCGTGGCCCGCATCATGTCCGACACCGGCCTGGCCCACCTGCCCGCCCTGGACCGCTGACCGGGGCACCGTCGCGCCGGGGTGCTGACATCCCCGCTGCTGCCGCTTTCGTCCAGTGCCTGGCTGGAGTCGAGGGGGAGAGCAGTGCGGGATGGGCGGAGCGGACGCAGCCGGAATCGACGCACGCGCCTGGCTGACGGTGTTCACCCTGCCCGCCTACACGCCCGAGCTGAACGCGGTCGAATACCTGTGGGCCCACGTGAAACACAGCCTCGCGAACCTCGCCGGCGTTGCCCTCAACCGACTCGCCGCGCTCGTGCGCAACCGACTCAACCGCCTCCAGTGCCGCCCCGACGTCCTTGACGGCTTCCTCGCCGGGACCGCACTCGCCATCGACCTCCCGCCACCATCACCTTGAAGCGCCTGGTCGGTTAATCGGTTGCACGCCACCGAGACGGGGTGTCTGATCCCGGCCATGACGATTGTGCTGGGGACGCCGACGGCCGAGGGAGTGCGCGAGGCCGTTGCGGCGCTGCGGGAGTGGCAGCAGGACGAAACGCCGATGCAGCTGCATCCCGGGGACATCGGCTGGAACTACCGGTTCGGAACGGCCGAGACGGCCGCGGCGGTGCGGACCTGGAGCCGGAACGGACGGATCCTCGCCGTCGGGATGCTGGATTCGCCGACGCTCGTGCGGATGACGGTCGCTTCCGAAGCTTTCCATGACGAGGACTTGGCGCGGCGGCTCGTCGAGGACTTCTCGCTGCCCGAGCGCGGCGTGCTGCCGGAAGGAGCGGTGTCCATCGAGGCACCGCAGGGCCTGCTGCTCCACGACCTGTTGACCAAGGAGGGCTGGGGCGTCGACGAGCCGTGGACGCCGCTCTTCCGCGACCTCACCGAAGCGGTGGAGGACCCCGGCACGCGGATCAAGGAGATCGGCCTGGAGCAGGCACAGGACTTCGCCGACGTCCTGCGGTCCGCGTTCAACACCACGAAGCCCACGCGCGAGTACCGGCACAAGATGTCCGCGGCACCGTTCTACGCCGACGCCCGCTGCCTGGGTGCTTACGACGACCAGGGCAACCCCGCGGCGGTGGTGACGGTCTGGTCGGCCGGCCCGGGGAAACCAGGACTGGTCGAGCCGATGGGCGTCCACACGGACCACCGCGGCCGCGGCCATGGCCGGGCGATCACCGTCGCCGGGGCGGCCGCACTGCGGGAGATGGGCGCGTCAAGCGTGCGCGTGTGCACGCCCAGCTCCAACGTCGGCGGCGTCGCCACGTACAAGGCGGCCGGGTTCGCGGCGAGGCCGGAGATCGCCGACCGGATCCGGAAGGTCTGACGTCGGGTCTGCGGACCTTCTCACCATGCCGCAGCACCTCGTACGGAGACCACGCGCGCCAGAGCCTCGTGCGGCAGCCGCACGACTCGGACACGAGACATACGCCGTGGCGGGCGAGGACTGGGGAGCGGTGATCGGCTACCAGCTCGCCGCCCGCCACCGCGACCACGTCACCGCTCTCGTGTTCGCCGAGGCCCTGTTCCTCGGATTCGGCTTTGAGGACCACACGGTCCTCACCCCCGAGAATGTCTCCAGCGGCATGCACCTGTGGCATCTGGGCTTCTACTTCCAGCCGGACGTACCCGAGATGCTGATCGCCGGACACGAGCGCGAGCTGATCACGTACATGATCAAGTTCGAGCGCAGTCACCCCGACAGCGCCACCTCCGACGCGGTCGACGAATACGTGAGAGATGGCCGACGTCGTCCTGCCGTTCCTGGCCGCGCACCTGTAGCCGACGCCCGCCCGTGGCGTTCTGCGTGTCTTTCGGAGGGCGACGCCCGCGACGACTGCACTCGGGGCTTGCGCCTCTCAGGGCAATGGCCTTCACGGGCGATTGCTCAGAGCCAGTCCCGCCGCTTGAAGATGACGTACAAACTGGTGCAAACGACCGCCATCAGGGTGATCGAAAAGGGGTATCCGAATACCCAGTGCAACTCCGGCATGTGCGTGAAGTTCATGCCGTAGACCGTTCCGACCAGCGTCGGAGCGAACAGGATCGCCGCCCAGGACGAGATCTTCTTGATCTCCTCGTTCTGCTCGAAGCCCGCCTCCGCCAACGCCCGCATCTCGGCGTTCTGTTGCTGGGTGACCAGGGTCGCGTTCACCGCGAGGATGTCGCTGAGGGCCTGGCGGAAGCCGTCGACGCGTTCGCTGGTCTGGGTGACGTGGTCGGCGACGTCGCGGAGGTAGCGCTGGAGTTCCTCGTCCGTGCCGTACTTCGCGAAGCCCGCCATCAGGCCGTGCAGCATGCCGACGAGAGGGCGGGTGGCGCGCTGGAACTCGACCATTTCGCGGGAGAGTTCGTAGATGCGGCGGGAGACCTCGGGGTCGCCGCTGAAGACCTCGGTCTCGATCTCGTCGATGTCGTTCTGGACCCCCGCGACCACCGGGGCGTAGCCGTCGACCACCGCGTCCAGGATCGCGTAGAGGACCGCCTCCGGGCCCCGCTTCAACAGGTCCGGGGTCTCCTCCATGCGGTGGCGGACCGCGGAGAGGTCGGGCGCGGCGCCGTGACGGACCGTGATGACGAAGTCCGGGCCCACGAAGACGTGCAACTCGCCGAAGTCGACCTCCTCGGGCGCGTCGAGATAGCGGGCGGCGCGCAGGACGACGAAGAGGGTCTCGCCGTAGCGTTCCAGCTTCGGACGCTGGTGGGCCTCCATCGCGTCCTCGACGGCGAGCGGGTGGAGGTCGAACTCGACGGCGAGGGAGAGGAGTTCGTCCTCGGTCGGTCCGGCCAGACCGATCCAGGCCATGCCGCCCCGCGTGTCGCGCAGTTCGTGGAAGGTGTCGGCCAGCGTCGCGGGGGAGGAGACGCGTACGCCGTCCTGGTAGAGGGCGGCCTGGACCACGCTGGGCGGTTCCACCGGTTCCGGCGCGGGATCGGCGGCGGTGGGGGCGGGCGGTTCCGATGGCGTGGGCGGCGACGTCAGGGCACGGCGCCAGACGGACCTCCTGGCGCCCCGAGTCCCCTTCGGGTCCTTCGAGGTGATGGGGCACCTCCCTGTGTGCGTGATCGTCGGATCGACCGGCAGGATATACGGGGCAAACGACGTGGACGTGCGGGGGCGGCAAGGAGTCGGTAAGTGTTGGGGACAATGGGTGTCCGCTTGCCCCGCTAGCGTGCCCCGCATGACGAAGACGCCAAAGGCAGCGACGAACACGCCAAAGGAGACGGCGCGCAAGGCCACGGCCAAGGCCACGGCCAAGGCCACGGCCAAGGCCAGGGCCATGGCCGCGGCGCCCCTCCTCTCCACCCGGGCCCTCAACCGCGCCACCCTCGACCGCCAGCTCCTCCTGCGCCGGTCCGATCTCACCGCGTACGCCGCCGTCGAGCACCTCGTCGGGCTCCAGGCGCAGAACGTCAAGCCGCCCTACCACGCGCTCGCCGCCCGGCTGGAGGGCTTCGAGCCCGAGGAGTTGTCGCGGCTCATGGCGGACCGTGCCGTCGTCCGCATCGTCACCCTGCGGTCCACCATCCACACCCACACCGCCGACGACTGCCTCGCCCTGCGTCCCCTCGTACAGCCGGCGCGCGAACGGGAGCTCGGGTACTTCCGCGCGGGGCTGGCCGGCGTGGACCTGGAGCGGCTCGCGGCGATCAGCCGGGAACTGGTCGAGGCCGAGCCACGCACCATGGCGCAGTTACGGGAGGCGCTGCTCGCCGAGTGGCCGGACGCCGACCCGCAGGCGCTGTCCCTGGCCGCCCGCTGCCGGTTGCCGCTCGTCCAGGTCACCCCGCGCGGACTCTGGGGGAGGAGCGGCCGGGTCGCGCTGACCACGGCGGAGCACTGGCTGGGCCGGCCCGCCGAACCCCCGTCGTCACCGGACGCCACCGTGCTCCGCTATCTCGCCGCGTTCGGGCCCGCGTCCGTCAAGGACATGCAGACCTGGGCCGGGCTCACCCGGCTGCGCGACTCCTTCGAGCGGCTGCGGCCCGAACTGGTCACCTTCCGCGACGAGAGCGGTGTCGAGCTCTTCGACCTCCCGGACGCCCCCAGGCCCGACCCCGACAC
>NZ_VJZC01000210.1 GCF_009377185.1 Streptomyces spongiae | reverse complement strand
GAACTGGGCGTACCACTGGGAGGTGGCGCCGTCACGGACACCGCCGCCGGTGAACTGTGTGCACAGGCAGCGCCCCGCGGTGTCACGCAGGATGAGGTACTTCTTCTTGCCGTCCTGGTCAATGAGGCTGGCGCCGGAGATCGATCCGCCGTTCTTGGCCAACTCGGTTTCGTCGCTCCGCCAGTCCGCCGCGACCCAGACGGCGCCCGTGTTGTTCGTCACCGTCCCTTCGACGGTCACGAAGCCCCCACTGTCGCGCTCGGCGGACGTGACGGCGAGCGTCAAGCCGTTCTGCCCCTTGACCTCGGCCAGCACCGTGTCCGACTGCGGTTCGTCGGAGTCCTGCTTGCCGTCGTCGTTGTCCTTCTTGCCGGGAGCCGAGGACGAGGCTTTGTTCTCCGACTTGTTGTCGTCACCTCCACCGCAACCGGCCACCGTGAGGAGCAGTCCGCCAGCGATCGTCACCGCGGTCACTGCCCTGCGGACTTTCATGGTGTGCCGAAACTTCATCGGTACGGCTTCCTCTCACTCGGCCAGATGCACTGAGAACATCACGGACGCGTCGGGAAGGTCGTCCGGATCGAAATCTTGGGGGTCGATGTTCACGGGCTGGTCGTCACAGACCAGTTCCACGGGCTTCGTCGGATCGGCGTTCACGTCGAAATCGCAGCGCGGCTGGATGACGGCGGTGGCTTCGGCCTCTGCCTGCATGTTTTCCGTGCCGGGAATGATCGAGTCACCGACCGTGTAGTTCGTCACGACGGCGACGCGGAAGGCGGGATAGCCGTCCAGAACGAATCCTTGGGCTCCGTCCGGAACAGACGCGTCGTTGTCGGCGGCCAGCGCCTGAGCCGCGGCCGAAGGCCCATCGAGGGGAAAGTCCACGTCGCCCAGGTCCAGCCAGTCCAGCCAGTTGTCATCCGTGCCGATGGCGTTGCCCAGATCGAGCACCAGATCGTCCCGGGCTTCCTGCGCCGCCGCCAACGCAGCAGCGTCCGCCGCGGACTGAGCACCATTGCGGGCGAACGCTGCCTGACCGAACGCGAAGAAGGCCAACGCGGCGAAGAGCAGAATCGTCGTCAGCCAGATGTAGATGGGGAGTGTGGACCCCCGGTCGCCGACCGGGCGTAGGACCGTCAGCCGCCGCCGATCACGTTGCCGACGGCGGTCGCGATCGCTCCCGAGATCATGCCGTCCAACCCCAACCCATCGATCATCACGAAGATCCCCGCCACAATGATCATGATCCCCGCGTACTCCACGAACCCGGCCCCCGCGTCCCGTCCCTTCCCCCGCATCCGGGAGACAACGGTCCGCTTCCAGTTGACGAACCTGCTCACGACGCCTGCCCTCTCGCCCGATGCCGATGACACTGCCGACACCAGCACGGTACGTGAAAAACCGCCTACTCCAGGTGGGTCCTGGGACCCAACTTTCGCCCCTGACCGGATTCATCCGCTCCACCCCTCCCGAGCCGTCCCCAGCCAGTGAGCGATCGCTTCGCTCCGCGAGGAACTGTGCAGCTTCGCGAAGATGCGGTTGATGTGGTTCTTCACGGTCTTCTCGCTGATGAAGCAGGTGGCGGCGATCTGGCGGTTGTTCATGCCGGACGCGATGAGGTCCATCACCTCCACCTCCCTTGAACTCAGGCCGAAGGCCGGGCGGTCGGGGACGCGGCGACGAAGTCGGGCCGCGACTGCGGGTCGAGTCTTCGACGACTGTGCCATGACCGGTTGCAGCTGCGAAGGGGGTTCGTGACTTTCCTGTGAAGGTTCGTACGAAACGCCGAGCGGAGATGAGACACGGACAGCGGAGGAAAGAGAGCGGGAAAGAGAAGGGGAAAACGTCGGCCTGCCGTCCCGCAAGTCCCTTACCGCCTTGATCAGTTCGGGTGCCGTGAACTCGCCGTGGACCAGGTAACCGATCGCGCCCCGGCGTAGCGCTTCCGCCACGACCTGGGGTTCTCGGCTGTACGTCAGCATCATCACGGGGGCCAGGGCCACCAGTTGAGGGAGGGCGGTCAGGCCATCGGTGCCGGGCATGCGGACGTCCAGGAGGACCACGTCGGGGCGGTGGGCGACGGCCTCACGCACCGCCTCCTCCCCGTTCGTCGCGTCCGACACGACCTCGATGTCGGGGTGCGCGCCGAGCAGCGCGGCGAGGCCCGCGCGGACGACCGGGTTGTCGTCGGCCACGAGGACGCGGAGGGGCGGGCCGGGACGTGCCTGGTCAGGCATGGGCGGCCTCCTGTCCGGAGGGGTGGGGGGTGGGCAGCGGGAGGTCGACCGTGATCTCCGTGCCTCCCGTCGCGGGACGCGTCACATGCAGTCGGGCGCCGATCCTCGCCGCGCGCTCCGTCATGCCCAGCAGCCCGAAGTGGCCGGATCTCGCCGCTTGGTTGACCGTGAAAGCGGGCGGCAGGCCCACTCCGTCGTCGGTGACGCGGAGGCGGAGGGCGTCGGCCCCGGACTCCAGCTCGACCACGACGTCCGTAGCCCGCGCGTGGCGATGCGTGTTCTCCAGGGCCTCCGCGACGATCGCCAGGAGGTCGTGGGTCGTCTCCGGTGGAAGAGGCGGGGTGTGCGTGTGCCGCAGACGGGCCGGGAGCGCCGTTCGGGACGTGAAGTCCTCCAGGCGGTCGCTCAGTTCGGTCACGAGGTCCGTCGGCGGCTGCGTCGTCAGGTCCGTGTGGCGGCGCAGGTCCGTCAGCAGGTCGCGGGACTCCGAGGCCGCACGGCGGGCCGCGGCGGCCACCAGCGTGGCCTGCTGCTTGAGTACCTGCGGGTCGGCCGGCCGGTCGGCCGAGGTGGCCAGGGCCTCCGCCGCCAGGGCCAGGCCGTGGAGTGTCTTGGCGACCGAGTCGTGCAGTTCGCGGGCCAGCCGGGCGCGTTCGGACTCCACGGCCTCCGCCACGGCCAGGCGGGACGTGGCCTCGGAGAGCGCCTGGGTGGCCGTACCGAAGCGGAACATCAGGTTGCGCAGGGTCACGCCGACGATGCCGGCGGCGACGCAGAAGCCCGCGACGAGGAGGGTGCTGGTGCCCGCGCCGGGGCGGTGTTCCCAGGCCCGGTACACCGTGAGGAGCACCGCCAGTTGCAGGCCCGTGAAGGCTCCGGCGCCGCGCCAGCCGTAGAGGAGACCGGAGAGGAGTGGCGTGCAGACCGTGGCGTAGGCGAGCGGGGACGCCGGGGACGCCGTCAGGAGCAGGACCGCGCCGAAGAGGAGGTCCAGGG
Source organism: Streptomyces spongiae (assembly GCF_009377185.1). Taxonomy (GTDB): domain Bacteria; phylum Actinomycetota; class Actinomycetes; order Streptomycetales; family Streptomycetaceae; genus Streptomyces; species Streptomyces spongiae. The sequence continues at coordinate 11,967 of NZ_VJZC01000210.1, read as the reverse complement.
CCATGAGGGTGGGGTGCGCGAGGAGGCGGGGGCCGAAGCGGTCCCAGTCCCTGAGCATGGCGTACGAGCCGGTGATGCCGAGGACCCCGGCGGTGAGAACGGCGTGGCTCGGAGGGCCGTCCGTGGCGTTGGCCATCGCGAAGGGTGTGCCGATCAGCAGCATGGTGAGGCGCACGGCGAAGGTCTGGCGGCACAACGCCTGCAAGGCGCTCAGCTGCAGACGGAGGCTCGCGGGGGCGGGCACGTCGTCGGCCAGGTAGCCGCCGACCGGGCCCAGTTGTTTCCGGGAACGCGGCGGCGACAGCGGCCGGAACAGTCGGCTTCCCATCATCGGCCCAGGATGTCGCCGAAGTTCGTCCCCGAGCCCAGGAACATCCCGGTCGCGATGAGGATCATCGTCGCGGGGAGCATGAAGACCAGGGTGACCAGGGTCGCCTTGGGGATCGTCTTGGCCGCGCGGCGCCTCGCGTTCTGGGCGTCGGTGCGGCGCATGTCCGTGGCGAGCTGGATGAGGGTCTCGGCGATCGGGGAGCCGAGTTCCTCGCCCTGCTGGAGGGCGGAGACGAACTGGGCGACCTGCTCGGAGGAGTTGCGCCGGCGGAGCTCGTCGAAGGCCTGGCGGCGGCTGACGCCCATGTCCATCTGGCGGAGCGTGATGCGCAGTTCGTCGGCCCAGGGCCCTTCGTACTTCTCGGCCACCCGGTCCAGTGCCTGGCGGAAACCGAGGCCCGCGGAGACCACGACCGCGAGGACGTCGAGGAAGTCGGGCAGTGTGCGGTCGATGACGTCCTTGCGTTCGCGGATGGCCTGCCAGATCAGCGCGTCGGCGGCCAGCAGCCCGAAGGCGAAGGTCCCGAGGGCGAAGAGGAGCTGGTCGTTGGTGAGGAAGACCAGGCCCATGAAGGCGCCGAAGATGCCGTAGACGGCTCGGCGGGCGGCGTACCTGTTCAGCGTCAGGCCGCCGGGGTTGCCCGCCATGTCGATGCGGCGGCGCTTGGCGTCGACGCGGCGCGGGCCCATCAGGCGCAGCACGAGGGGCGCGAAGCGCATGCCGAGGCGGTCGACGGCCGAGTCCGCCTTGGAGACGCGGGTCGCGCCCACCTCCAGGGCGAGGACCAGATCGCCGGGGAGTTTCGCCTCCGCGCGAATCATGCGGATGCCGAGGACCATGCCCGCGACGGAGACGGCCGCCAGGAGGGCGAGCAGCAGGGGCAGCACCGTCATCTCTCCTCCCCTCTCACGCTTCTCATGCTTCTCGTACTTCTCGCGCTTCTCATACTTCGATCTTGCCGAGGCGGCGGATGACGAAGAAACCGACCGTGTAGAGGCCCAGTGAGATCAGGACCAGGGCCTGGCCGAGGCCTGAGCCGGTCACCCGGGCCAGCGCGCCCTCGTTCGAGGAGTTGATCAGTACGAGGGAGCCGAGGCCGAGGAGCGGGACCGTGAACGCGGTCGCGTTGACCTCGGAGAGCATCGTGCGGACCTCGCGCCGGGTCTCCTTGCGGTCCTCCAGTGTCTGGGTGAGGTTGCGCAGGGAGCTGACGACGGAGCCGCCCGCCTTGTTGGAGAGGACGAGCGTCGTGACGAGGACGACGAGTTCACGTGAGGGCAGGCGTTCGGCCAGCTCACTGAGCGCGTCGTCGATCGAGCGGCCGAGCGTCAACTGGTCGGCGACCCGCGCCAGTTCCTCACCGGCCGGGGCCTCCAGCTCCTCCGCCGCCATCGCCAGCGCCGTACGCAGGGCGAGGCCGGCGGCCGTGGCGTTGGCGATGAGCCGTGCCACGTCCGGGAGTTGGTTGATGAATGCCTCGATGCGTTTCTGGCGCTGCCAGTTGAGGAAGATGGCCGCGCTCCAGACGCCGACGAGGGCGGCGACCGGGCCGAAGAAGGGCGCGAGGGTCGCGGCGGCGATCAGCCAGAGGGCGACGACGACCGCGGTGACGTACGTGGCGAACTCGCCCGCCGTCAGGTCGAGTCCGGTGGCGGACAGGCGCAGGTTGATGGTCCGGCCGAGGCGGGTGCGGCGCAGGCGCCGGTCGATGCCGGTGAAACGGCGGACGCGGCCTCCCACCGTACGGGCGGGGGCCGTACCGGCGAGACGGTCGACCAGGGCCTGGCGCTGGGCGCGCCCGGAGGCGAAGGTGTGGACGCCCGCGACGGCGAACGTGCCGCACAGGACGGTGGCGCCGAGGGCGAGGAGGGCGGGGTTGTTCACCACTCGCTCCGCTCTGTCGTGGGGGTCATCCGATTGCCTGCCTCGTGGTGAGTACGTCGAGGGCCTCGGCCACGCCGAACGCGGGCGGCAGCGGTTCGTTGGCCACGTACAGCTTCTCCGCGACCGGGCGGGGCAGCGGGAGGTGCTCGAAGCGGCCCTTGACGACGCGGTCCGCGCCGAGAGGCTGCGGGGTGAAGCGCGACACCGTGGCGATACGGAACTGCTCGCGGCCGTGCGAGACGAGCAGCGCGATCTCCGTGACCTTGCGGGAGCCGTCGGCGAAGCGGGTGAGCTGGACGACCACGTCGACCGCCGAGTTGATCTGGTCCTTGAGGGCCTCGAAGGGGATGAGGACCTCCGACATGGAGCCGAGGGTCTGGAGCCGCATCAGCGCGTCCTCGGCGGAGTTGGCGTGGACCGTGGCGAGGGAGCCGTCGTGGCCCGTCGACATCGCCTGGAGCATGTCGAGGGTCTCGCCGCCGCGGACCTCACCGACGATGATGCGGTCGGGGCGCATACGGAGGGAGTTGCGGACCAGGTCGCGGATGGTGATCTGGCCCTTGCCCTCGATGTTCGGCGGGCGGGACTCCAGGCGGATCACGTGCTCCTGCTGGAGCTGGAGTTCGGCGGAGTCCTCGATGGTGATGATGCGCTCCTGCTGTGGGATGAGCCCGGAGAGCGCGTTGAGGAGGGTCGTCTTTCCGGTGCCCGTACCGCCGCTGACGATCACGTTGAAGCGGGCGCGGACGAAGGCGGCGAGCAGCATCAGCATCTGCTCGTCGAGCGAGCCGAGGCCGATCAGTTCGGGGAGCGTGTACGCGCGCGGGAAGCGGCGGATGGTGAGGGTCGGGCCGGTGAGGGCGAGCGGGGGGATGATCACGTTGACGCGCTCGCCGGTGGGGAGGCGGGCGTCGACCATGGGGTTCGACTCGTCGACGCGGCGGTTGACCGTCGAGACGATGCGCTCGATGGTCTGCATGAGCTGCTCGGTGGAGGCGAAGCGGAGGGGGAGCTGTTCGACTCGTCCGGCGCGCTCCACGAAGATGGAGTCCGGGCCGTTGACCATGATCTCGGTGATCGAGGCGTCGGCGAGGAGGGGCTCCAGGACGCCGAGGCCGAGCGCCTCGTCCACGACCCTTCTGATCAGCTGGGAGCGCTCGGAGGACGAGAGGACCGGCCCCTCGCGGCTGATGATGTGCCCGAGGACGCGCTCCAGGCGGGCCCGGCGTTCGGCTGCCGCCAGGCTCGACATCTCGGCGAGGTCGATCTCTTCGAGGAGCTTGGCGCGGTAGACGGCCACGAGGTGCCCGTCCTCACGTCCGGCTTCCCCGTTCTCCGGGGCGGCGATACGGGATCGGAGGCTCATCTTCTTTGTCAGCTCCTCTCGGGGGCTTCGGTTCTGGGACTTCAGTTGTTGGGGGTGTCGTCGGTGGGCATGGTGACGCTGCGTTGGATCGGAGGGATGCTGAACAGCGGTATGACGGAGGGGACGTTGACGGTGACCGTGGCGGTGGTGGTGTCGCCGCCGCCTCCCCCAGGGTTGACGTCAGGGTTCAGCCATCCGCTCACCGCCGCTGCACCCGCCGCACCGCCTGTGCCGGGGTTCAGGGACTCGGCCCGAGCCGCGGCCCGCGCCGCCGTCCCCGCCTGATTGATCCCGTACCCGACGAGCCCGAGCTGGATGGCGGCCATCCCGACGACGAGGAGGATGGGCAGGAACCCGGCGAACTCCAGGATGGAGGCGCCTCGGTCATTCCAACGCCAAAGACGCGTCGGCTTCGCCAGGGCCAGATTTTCGCCCCCGCCGCCCCTTCCCGTTCCCATCCCCAGGGGCTCCGCCCCTTCGACCCCGGAGTTGGAGTTGTCAGCCGACGGCAGTCGGTCCGGTGTCGCCGCCCGCCGCCGCAAACGCCTCCGGCGGTGGGACGGGGATGAGCGGTCGGGCTCGGGACATGAGGCGGAGTCCGTGGCTGCCGGGCGGGCCCGGACGGAGTCGTCGGGCCTGGGGCGGGTCCGGATCATTGTGCGTCCCCTTCCAGGGCCGCCCCCGCCTCTCCCTCGACCGGCAGCCAGCCCGGGTTGAAGCCCGGGAAGAAGAGGGGGGCGTCAGCGGTGACCGTGGCCTTCATGACCGTGCCCTCCACGTCGCAGTCGACGGTCGTACGGTCCTTCCAGGCCCCCGGCAGGTGCTTGCTCCCGGCGGCCTGACAAGCACCGGTGAACTCGCCCGGGTGCAGCGCGTTCGCCGCCGTAGCCGCCCGAGCCGCCTCATCCGCCGCGTTCCCCGCGATCGAGTACGTGTACCCGTACAACACGCACTGCCACAGGATCGCCATCACCACGAGCACCAGGGGGAACATCCCCGCGAACTCCAGCGTCACCGACCCACGGTCGCCGCCTCCCTTTCGCCGTAACACCAGCGATCCCCGGTCCGAGCCGGGCTTGCGGCGGCGGCCGTGGCCGCTGCCCTCGTGGGCCACGACGAGCCCCAGCTCGGCCGCCAGCGCCCACAGCGCCTGCTTGACCGTCGACTTGGCGTCCAGGTCCTGCAACCGGCCCGCGTCGACCACCGACTGGAGTTCCTTGAAGGCCGAGGGGACGGCGACCCGCGACACCTTCGTGCCGGTGACCTTCTCCACGAGGGACGGCTGGATCTCCGTGCCCCTGGAGTGGCGGTTGACGACGGTCGACGTCTCCTCGGCCTTGCGGATCTGGAGGCGGTCCCAGAGGCGGACCATGCGCTTGGCGGCGCGGATCGCGACCACGTCCGGGGTCACCAGCAGCAGCGCCTGGTCGGCCATCTCCACCGCCGCCGCGGTCGCCGCGTTCATCTGGGAGCCGCAGTCGACGATCACCACGTCGTGCCGGGCGCGCAGGGCGCCGAGCACCTGGCGGGCCACCCGGTCGGTGACCTCCTCGCCGCGCTCGCCCTCGGCGGGGGCCAGCAGCAGGGCGACGCCCGTGTCGTGGGCGTACACCGCCTCCTGGAGGACGCGCGGGTTGATGTCCGCGATACCGGCCAGGTCGGCGACCGAACGCCGGAACTGCACGTCCAGGTACGAGGCCACGTCCCCGGACTGGAGGTCCAGGTCCAGCAGCGCGACCGTACGGCCCGACGCCCGTGCCGCCAGGGCCAGTTGGACGGAGGTGAGCGTGGCGCCGACACCGCCCTTCGCCCCCGTCACCGTGACGAGCGTGCCGCCCGGTCCCGCGTACAGCTCCGGCGCGCCACTGCCGAGGTGGCGCCGCATACCGGCCGACCAGGAGGCCGCGGCCTGGACGCGTTCCGCGAGGGCGTCGTAGCCGAGGGGGAGGGTGATGATGCCGCGGGCGCCGGAGTCCATCGCGGCCGTCAGCACACCCGTGCTCGTGTCGGCCGTGATGAGGACGACCCCGACCGCCGGGAAGCGCAGGACGAGGTCGCGGATGAGGTCGAGCGCCGGGACCGGGCCGATGCGTTCGTGGACCAGGACGACCTCGGGCAGTTCGTCCAGGGATTCCGCGGCCAGGCGCGCGAGGGTGTCGAGGAGCGCGGTCGAGTCCGGTACCGGGGCGGCCGGTTCGGCGTCCGCGAGCTGGCTCAGCAGGGTGCTCAGGGCGCGGGCCGAGTCGATGTCCCCGACGGCGGGGAGGATACGGATCGTCATCGGTCGGACCTCGCGGTGCCCCACCTCTTGCCGCCCGGACGAACGGTACGTACTGACCTCATGCGCGGCCTCCTACTTGTCCTCGTCGAGGGTGTACGTACGGTCCGAGGGCGACACGCTGGTTGCGTCGCCGCCCGCGACCAGGGCGAGCCGGACGTGCTCGGCGAACGACTCGGCGTACGCGACGCGCTGGGCGTCCGCAGTGTCGAGCGCGAAGGTGATGGGGACCGCGTCGGTGGCCGTACGGCGGCGGTCGTTGCTGGACTGGTCGGGGTCGAGCGCGGTGAGCTTGCCGACGTCGAGGACGCGCGCGTCCGCGACGATCAGCTTGGACTGGTCGACGCCCTTGTCGCTGTCGTCGGCCTCGAAGGTGGCGAAGATATTGACCCGGGATCCAGGATTGATCTTGCCTGCCACGCCCGTCGACGCATCGATCATGATCGCGATCTCCTGCTGCCCCGGCTCGAGTTCGGGCCGGTCGACGATCATGTCGGTCTGGAGGAGCGACCCCTTCTCCAGCTGGGTGACGGCGATCTTCCCGCGGATGTCGCGCATGTTCGTGACGGCCGTGTCCGACAGCCACCGCTTGGGCATCGACACCTTCTGGAACTGGTCCGCCGACAACTCCTTGTACGGCGCGATGTCGTTCTTCAGGCGGTACGCCGTCACCTCCGGCCCGACCTTCGAGTCCACGTCACGGATCACCGAGAACACTCCGGCGAAGGCGCCGACGGCGCACAGGGCCGAGAGGACCAGCAGGATGACGCCGCGGCGCTGGCGTGAGTTCATGACGCGGACAACCTCGATCGAAGGGCGGGGGGATGGACGGGTCGGACGGGGTCGGACGGCCGTGCTTGCTATGGAGTTGTACGTATGTGACTCACGTCGCACCTCGGGGTAGCGCACGCGTGGCCGACGGCTGAACGGCGGGTAAGGCGTTCGACAACGGTGCCGCGCAGAAGCCGCAGCGGTCGCCGATGAGTTCGAGCCCGCACCAGTGGCACGTCTCCCTGCGTACGGACGAGACGAGCTGGTAGAGCACGGACACGTCGTACAGCCCGGCGGCGAACTCGACGAGCTTGCCCGTCCCCCACCAGCGGGCGGACTCGGCGGGCAGCGGCACGGTGGCCACGCCCTGCACCTGCCAGGCGGGCGCGAGCGTCGAGGTGACCCAGTCGGAGGGCGGCTGCGGCCCGTTGGCCACGAGCAGCCGCGTCCCGAACTCAGGCCCGGTGAGCTCCTCCTGGCCGAGGCGGACGAGCTGGGGCCGCGGGTTGGCCAGGACGGCGAACTGGGCGCCCGGCACCCACGACTTGGCGTGGGACTTCAGCGACACCGGCACCCGGTCGAGCTTGGCGACGGAGCCGAGGAGGGCGCCGGCGTAGATGTAGTGGGCGAGGAGACGGGCGGAGGAGGCCAGCACACCCGGGCTGAAGTCGCACACGGACAGCTGTCGCAACTGCTGGGACAGCAGGGCGATCCCGAGCGGCGGCAGATCGATCCCGAGCAGGGCGATCCGGTCGCTTTCGAGCACGGAGCGAACGGTGTGGAGGCGCCGGGCGACGGACTGCTCGGCGACCCCGGCGGCCCCGCCGGCCCCGGTGCTCTCGGCGGAGGCCGAGTAGAGGGCGATCACATACCCGTGCTGCTCGATGAGCGCGTGCATCCCGATGAGGGAATTCTCCAGCGTGTCCTGCGGCTGGACGGAAGCGGTCGGGGTCTGCCGGTCGTGCGGCGGGAGCACCAGGTCGGGACTGGTGACGGCTATCGCGGTCGGCACGCTGCACACCACCCCGTTCTGACTGCGGCGGAGTGGTCGACCACCGCCTCAGATGACCCCTGTGACTTCTTTTCACACCGTCCTGCATCAGCACCATATCCACGGCATGGCCTGCTCAACACCGAATCTCCTTGATCAACTCACGGAAGGTACGGCGAGTCCCACACAGAGTGAGACGCATATGCCCCAACTGAGCACTGGCGTACGGGGATTGAGATCGGACGAGAAACCTTGACAACCTGATTGGTCTGGACCAACTTGTACGTCCAGCGGTGGCCACCGTGACGGATTCCCCACATCCACTCCCCACGGGAGGCACCATGCACCGCGTACCAGGCATGCGCAGACGCGGACGGCAGACCTGGGCAGGAGCCCTCGCCGCCGCCCTCACCGCCGTCCTCACCGCCGCCTGCCTCACCCTCGCCGGAGCGGGACAGGCCTCGGCCGCCGACGTCAACAACGCCAGGAACGCCGGCTTCGAGTCCGGCCTGGCCAACTGGACCTGCTCCGCGAACAGCGGCACCACCGTCTCCTCCCCCGTCCGCACCGGCTCGGCGGCCCTGAAGGCGACCCCGGCTGCCCAGGACAACGCGAAGTGCGTCCAGACGGTCGCCGTGAAGCCCAACTCGACGTACACGCTGAGCGCGTGGGTGCGGGGCGGTTACGCGTACCTGGGCGCGAGCGGCACGGGCACGACGGACGTGTCGACGTGGACCCCGGACACCACGGACTGGAAGCAGCTCACGACGACGTTCACCACCGGCGCATCCACCACCTCGGTCACCCTCTACACCCACGGCTGGTACGGGCAGGCGGCGTACTACGCGGACGACGTGTCCGTGTACGGCCCGGACGGCGGGGGCGGGAGCGACCCGGCCCCCACGATCCCGTCCGCCCCGACTGCCGTTTCGGTGTCGGGCTCGACCTCGTCCTCCGTGTCTTTGGCGTGGAACACGGTGTCGGGCGCGACCGGTTACAACGTCTACCGCGGCGGCACCAAGGTCCAGGCGGTGACGGGCACGTCGGCGACCGTGACAGGGCTCGCCGCCTCCACCTCGTACACCTTCCAGGTCACGGCGACGAACGCGGCGGGCGAGTCGGCGAGGTCGGCGACCGTGACGGGCACGACGACGTCCGGCTCGGGCGGTGGCGGCACCGCGCTGCCCAAGCACGCGCTGACCGGGTACTGGCAGAACTTCAACAACGGCGCCACCGTCCAGCGCATCTCGGACGTCCAGTCCCAGTACGACATCATCGCGGTGGCCTTCGCGGACGCGACCACGACACCGGGCGCGGTGACCTTCAACCTGGACTCGGCGGGGCTGGGCGGCTACACGGTCGACCAGTTCAAGGCCGACATCAGGGCCAAGCAGGCGGCGGGCAAGAAGGTCGTCGTCTCGGTCGGCGGGGAGCGGGGGACGGTGAGCGTGAACGACTCGACGTCGGCCACGAACTTCGCCAACTCGCTCTACTCCCTGATGCAGACGTACGGCTTCGACGGCGTCGACATCGACCTGGAGAACGGCCTCAACGCCACGTACATGACGCAGGCCCTGCGCTCACTGTCGTCGAAGGCCGGCCCGTCGCTCGTCCTCACGATGGCACCGCAGACGATCGACATGCAGTCGACGTCGAACTCCTACTTCCAGACGGCGCTGAACGTGAAGGACATCCTGACGGTCGTCAACATGCAGTACTACAACAGCGGTTCCATGCTGGGCTGCGACGGCAAGGTCTACAGCCAGGGGTCGGTCGACTTCCTGACGGCCCTGGCCTGCATCCAGTTGCAGGGCGGCCTGGCCCCGTCCCAGGTGGGCCTTGGCCTCCCGGCGTCGGCACGGGGAGCGGGCAGCGGTTACGTGGCGCCCTCGGTGGTGAACAACGCGCTGGACTGCCTGGCCCGGGGTACGAACTGCGGCTCCTTCAAGCCCTCACGCACGTACCCGGACCTGCGGGGCGCGATGACATGGTCGACCAACTGGGACGCCCTGGCGGGCAACGCCTGGTCGAACGCGGTGGGACCGAAGGTGCACGGGCTGCCGTAGCCGCTGCCGGCGAGCAATCGGATTCTGAGTCCCAGCGACACGCCGCGTGCACGGCGTGTCGCTGGGACTCCAGGGCCAATTGACGGCCCGGCCTCGTCACTCCGCCGTGCCGGAACCGGGCCGCTGGCGGTACTTGTCGACGACGCCCTGCTTCAGGATGGCGGTCTCCGCCAGGATCGTCCCCTTCTTGCCCGAGGGGGTGTCCTTCGACAGGTAGGTGCGTTCGCCGAGGTAGGCGAGGCTGTCGCGGTCGAAGATCCACTCGGTGGCCCAGCCGGTCCGCTTGTCGACGCGGCGGATGCCGACGCCGTGCCGGCCCGCCGGGTCCACGGCGTCGTCGACCAACTGCACCCCGGGGATCTTCGCGGCGGCCTCGTACAGCGCGGCGGCGGTCCGCGGGGGCATGATGTTCCCCAGCAGTTCGCCGATCTTGTGAAAGACGACTTGCGCCTCCTCCTGGCCCTTCTCCTGGCCCTTCTCCTTGGCCTGTGCCTCGGCCTGCTCCTTCTTCGTCAGGCGGGAGAGCTCGTCGAGCAGTTCGTCGGGGTCGGTGGGCAGGGACGCCAGCCACTTGTACGTGGGGCGGTCGATGCCCGCCGCAGTGCCTGGCGACCCCGGCGGCAGCAGCTCCCTGAGCGGGAAGTAGCCGTCGCCCTCGTAGAACAGGGCCAGCTTCTTCACCGGGCCCGGCTCCTGCGACCACCAGGCCTCGCGCTCGCTCAGCTGCCCCGGCGCGCACGGGCCGTCCTCCTGGCACTCCGCCCCGGCGTCCATGCTCTTGATGTAGACCAGCTGGTCGTCGCGTACGGGCGTGGCCTCCGTCTTCGCGGCGACGTCGGCGATGCGGTCGAGCAGGACCACGGCCGTCTCGCGGTCGGACGGTTCGACCCCGTAGCCGGAGTCCATGTTGGTGACGAGGCCGACGGTCAGGGCCCCGGCCAGCGCGAGGGCCGCGGTGGGCATCCACACGGCGGGGCGCAGCAGCCGGAGGCGGGGCCGCGTCGGCTGCGGGGTCTGTCCGGACGCCTCGGCGGAAGCGGACGTGGTGCCGGAAGCCCGCGTACGGCTCTGGTCGTCATCGATGAGCTGCATCAAACGGTCCTTGTGGTGGGAGTGGCGACCAGGGGGCAGGTCCCGTTCGGTGGGGGACGGGAGCAGCCGGGTCAGCTCCTCGTGCGCCTCGTTCATCGGGATCCCTCCTGAATCTCCTGGAACGGAAGGGCCGCCAGCGCGGCCTCACCAGGTAGCTCTCCGCGACGACTTCTCGGTTCCGTCTTTTCTGCGGGAGTTTCTTCCCCTTCCTCCCGCAGCCGCTGGTCGGTCAGTTTCCACAGCCGCGCCCGCGCCCGGGACAGCCGTGACCGCACGGTTCCCACCGGGACCCCCAGTGCCTCCGCGGCCTGCGCGTAGTCCAGGCCGGACCACACGCACAGCGCCAGCACCTCCCGCTCCCCGCGCCGCAGACGGTCGTACACCTGCCGTACGGCGGCCAGCCGGCGGGCGTCGTCGAGGCGCCCGGCGGTCTCGTCGGCGAAGTCCGCCACCGCGTCCGGTGCGGGACGGCGGGCCAGGAAGGCCAGGCGGCGGCCGAGCCCGCGGTTGGCGTTGCGGGACTTGTTCGTCGCCATGCCCAGCAGCCAGGGCTTCACCGTGCCGCCCTCCGGCTCCAGTTGCTCCCGGGTGCGCCAGGCGTCGAGGAAGGTGTCCGCCATCACCTCCTCGGCGGTCGACCAGTCGCCGGTCAGCCGGAAGGCGTGGTTGTAGACGGCGCGCGCGTACTCCTCGTAGATCTCCGCGAAGGCCTCGCGATCACCCGCCCGTATCCGCGCACGCAAGCGGTCACTCATGTCGTATGCCCCTCATACACCTCACATCTTGAGCTCTCCGCGAGGTGCGGGCGGTTCCGGTGACCTACGCCACAGGGGCGCGGGGCGCGATGTGCGGCGGTGCTGGGTGCTGGTGCGCGTGGGGCCCCGCCCTCACCCCATCGGCCGGTAGTACTGCAGCACCGCCAGCAGTTGGGCGCACCACTCCTGGAGGCGGTCCTGGCGTTTGGCGTCGGCCACGCATTCGTAGAAGCGGCCGTCTACGTGGACGACGCCCATGACGAGGGCTCGGCCGTTGGTGTGTGGGCGGTAGTGGACGCTGCGGATCTCCGGCCAGGAGAAGTCGATGCTCAGGCCGTGGTCCTCGAAGGCGACTCCGGAGGCGTCGACGACGATGGAGTTGTGGCGGTCCACGGCCAGGAACTCCGGGGCCGAGGGCGCGGTCGGCTGCGGC
>NZ_VJZC01000209.1 GCF_009377185.1 Streptomyces spongiae | reverse complement strand
GGCCTTGTGTGTGGGGGATCGGTCGGGGTCTCAGGGCGTGAGGGTGGGGCCTCAGCCCAGGCGGGCGGCGAGCCCTCCGGTGCAGCGGACCTCGTCGCCCGCCGTGATGAGCAGGGCCTCGGTGTCCGGCAGGTCCTCCAGCCAGCTCAGCGCGTCCCGCGCACCCATCGCGAACGCGGCCGTCGCCCAGGCGTCGGCCCAGGTCAGCTTGGGGGCCACCACGGTCACGGCGACCAGGTCGGTGACCGCCGACTTGCCGGTGCGCGGGTCCACGATGTGCGTGCCGCGCTCGGCCGTGCCGGAGGTCGCCACGGCCAGCTGCGCGGTGCCGGCCGCGGAGACCACGGCGGCCAGCCCCCCGGGTCGCAGCGGATCGGACACGCCCACCCGCCACGGCCGCTGCGGGCCGGGCACCCCGCACAGCTGCACGTCACCGCCGCCGTTGACGCTCACCCCGGACGCGCCCGCCGCGACCAGGTGGAGGGCGGCGCGCTCGGTGGCCCAGCCCTTCACGATGCCGGTCGGGTCGAAGGTCCCCTGGAAGGTGGCGCTGAACCAGCCGTCGCTGAGCCGCTCCGCCTCCGAGCACAGCTGGAGGATCTGGGCGACCTCCGGATCGCACTCCTCGATGGTCAGCTCGCCGCGGGCCAGCCGTGAGATCTGGCTGTTGTCGCGGTAGGTGCTGAACACCTCGTTCACGGAGTGGAGTCCGGCCACGGCCTCCTCCAGCGCGGTCTTCATCGCCGCGGTCTCTCCGCCGCGCACGTCGAAGGAGAAGACCGTGCCCATGACCTCCTCGACGTGGCGCAGTTGCGGCGGCGCGGGCGCCTCGGAGGGGTCAGCCGGCATTGTCCAGGGCGGACTGGAGGGACTTCTTGTAGCCCGCGCTCGTGTAGGTGGCACCGGAGACGGCATCAATGTCGGCACTCCCTGCTGCGACGGCTTCCTGGTTGAGCTTCGGTATGGCGTTGCCGCTGATCTGGGTGGAGCGGCCACCCATGGGCATCTGGACTGCCTCGGCCTTGGTGACCTTGCCACCGCTGAGGGTGACGCGGACCTGGACCGGCCCGTACTGCGTCTTGACGACCTCACCCTGGACCGCCTCGCCCTTGGCCTGCGCGCTGCCGGACCCGGACCCGGACCCGGACGCGGCTCCCGACCCGGCCGGCGCGGTGCCCGACTCCTGCTCGGTGCCCGACTCCTGGCCACCGGACTCCTGGGATCCCGAATCCGCGCTCTTGACCTTGTCCAGGGCGGACTGCAGGGACTTCTTGTAGCCGGCGCTGGTGTACGTCGCGCCGGACACGGCGTCGATGTCGGCGCTGCCCGCCGTCACCGCCGCCTGGTTGAGCTTCGGTACGGAGTCGCCGCTGATCTGGGTGGAGCGGCCGCCTTCCGGTTTCTGGACGGCTTCGGCCTTGGTGATCTTGCCGCCGCTGACGGTGACGCGGACCTGGACCGGCCCGTACTGCGTCTGCTCGACGGCACCCGTGACGGTCTGGGCCTGCGCGCTGCCCGAGCCCGAGCCGGACCCCTGCCCGCTGCTCGCCTTGTCGAGGGCGGACTGCAGGGACTTCTTGTAGCCGGCGCTGGTGTACGTCGCGCCGGACACGGCGTCGATGTCGGCGCTGCCCGCCGTCACCGCCGCCTGGTCGAGCTTGGGGATGGCGTCGTTGCTGATCTGGGTGGAGCGGCCGCCTTCCGGCTTCTGGACGGCCTCGGACTTGGTGATCTTGCCGCCACTGACGGTGATACGGACCTGCACGGGCCCGTACTCCGTCTGCTCGACGGCACCCGTCATCGTCCCGTTGGCGGCGGCCTGGGCCCCCGACTGCCCCTGCGGCGCGACGGACTGGCCCTCCGCGGCCGCCGGATCCGACGACGGCTTCAGCGTCAGCAGCAGCACGATGCCGGACACGGTGGCGGCACTGGCGAGCAGGACACGCCGAATGGGATGGCTCTTCTTCATAGCTCCTGAGCTCCTGGCTCCGATAGGTCGCGTAAGTCCCGTGGATCCGTGGATCCCGTCGCTCACATCTCGAACGACTCGTGATGGATACGGCGGGTCGGCACACCCGCACCGCGCAGTGCCTCGTACACCTGCTGGGCGAACCCGGGCGGCCCGCACATGAAGACGTCGTGCTCATCGATGTCGGGGATCTTGCGGCGCAGCGAGTCCGGCGAGATGTCGGGGCGCTCTCCCTCGGGGCTGTTCACCGCGTACATCAGGCGGGCGCCGCGCTCCTCCGCGATGGACGCCAGCTCGTCCCACAGCGCCAGGTCCTGGGTGCTGTTGGCCCGGTACAGCAGCGTCAGGTCGCCGGCCGCGCCGGGCAGCGTCTCGAACAGCGCCCGCATCGGGGTGATGCCCACACCACCGGCCACCAGCAGTACCTTGCCCTTGCTGCGCTTGCCCGCCGTCAGCGCCCCGTACGGGCCCTCGGCCCACACCCGGGTGCCGGGCTCCAGTTCGCGCAGCGCCGAGCTGTGGTCGCCGGCCGCCTTCACCGTGATGCGCAGCATGTTGGGGCGGGGCGCCGCCGACAGCGAGTACGGGTGCGAGCTGAACCGCATGCCCGGCGCGAGGAACCGCCAGCGGAAGAACTGCCCGGCCTCCGCGCCCATCCGGTGCAGCTTCCGCCCGCTCATCAGCACCGAGACGACCCCCGGCGCCTCCTCGATGACCGCCTCGACACGCAGCCGGTGCCGCATGTTCAGCCGGATCGGCGTGAGGATCCGGTACCACACCACCAGCGCCGTCACCGTCCCGTACAGGGCGTACCAGACGGTCTTCGCGATGGGCTCCACCACGAACTCGTTGCCCGTGGACAGCTGGTGCCAGAACGTCAGGAACGTGGCCGCGTACGTCAGCAGGTGGACGTGGTACCAGAGGTCGTACGGGATCCTCTTGCGCACCGGCCCCATCGAGATCAGCCCGATGAACACCAGGATGCCGGTGCCGATCGCGGCCTTGCCCATGTCCGGCAACTGGTTGATCGAGTCGACCGTCTGCTGCACGATGTCGGAGAAGGTGAGGCCGGCCTGGAGGGCGTAGCCATACATTGTCATCACGACGTGGGCGACGACCAGGGAGAGCGTGTACCGCCCGCTCATCGCGTGCCAGCGCGCCACCCGGTCCGAGCCGACCCGGCGCTCCAGCGCGGGCACGCGGGCCATCTGCAGCACGACGAGCGCCATCAGGTACCCGGCGAGCAGCCCGGTGATCCGGCCCGCGGCCAGCCATTTGCTGGCGGTGTCCGCGAGGGACGGCGTGTTGCTCCACCACAGCCAGATCACCCCGGCGGCGCCCGCGAAGACGACGAGCAACAGCGGGACGGCGGGGGAGCGTCGGGGGCGGATACGGCGCATCGTCTGGCGCCGCGCGGCGCGGCCGCCTGCGATCGTGGTGGTCACGGTTCCTCCGTGGTGGCGGGCAAGGGGTTCGGCGTCTCCCTTGGCCCTGAGATACGTGCGGGGGCGGCGGAGTGTTCAGTGGGGTGTGGGGCAACGTGCACCCCGGTAGGGGCGCGGGGAACTGCGCGACAAGCCACGACGAACCGGCAGCTTTACCCGGCCAAGTCCCCTACGGCGCTGCGTGCTCAGTACCGCGTGATCGCCGTCGGCCCGGTCGCTGTCCCGATCGCGATGTGAGGCTCGCGCCCAGGATCCGCCCACGCCAGAATCCGCCGCATCGCATCCCGAGGCACAGAAACACAACCGGCCGTAGCCCCAGACCCGTTGACGTGCAGAAAGATGCCAGCGCCGCGACCGCGCACCGGCTCGGCGTAGTTGAACCCGATGACGTACGCGTACGCGTACTGCGTGCCGTACGTGACGAGGTGCTCCGCCTCGCTGGCCCGGCAGTCGGCGGAGAGGGGCTCGGTCCAGCGGTTGTAGGAGCCGGACTCGTTGTCCTGGCACCACCACGAGTCGTTGTGGACCCGCCGGTACGACGCCCTCGCGCCGGCGGGCGCCTCCTCGATCCCGAAGGCGTACGGGAGGTCGTACAGCCCGGTGGGCGTCGTGTTGGTCCCCTGTTTGCGGGAGCTGCCCTCGGCGAGCCCCTTGGCCCCGAAGCGCGCGGGAGCGGAACCCGCCTCCACCCACCGGCCGCCCTGCCGGTCCCACCACGTGACCGTGCCCGTCGTCGACGAGGTGTCCTCGGCCACGGCGGTGATCAGCTGGGCGCCGCCCCCGGTGTCGGCCATCCGCTCGGGGAGAGGCGTCTCACCCGCGGGTGCGGCACCGAGTGCGAGGGAGGCGGCGGCGAGGACGGCGGTGGTCAGGGCAGGGCGCATGCCTCAGACGCTAGAGGGAGGCAGCGGCAACGGCAGCCCGGGTAGGCCATCCAGGCTCGTCGCGACGTGCTCCTTCTTGGTGAAGTAGGCGCTGAGCGAGGCGTCGTCCTCCCGCGCGAAACGCTTGCCGTGCAGGTCGCGGTCCTCGTCGTACGTCATGTAGGGCACCGCGTAACCGCAGGTGTCGCGCACGAGGTCGGCCCGTACGACGATGATCGCGCGCAGGCCGTGCTGCGTCGGGTCGATGTCCGGGAAGTGCGCGAGCAGGTCCGCGAAGCGGGGGTCGTCGCGGAAGACGGGCTCTCCGCGGCCGTGCACGCGGACGATGTTCGGCGGGCCCTGGAAGGCGCACCACATGAGGGTGATGCGGCCGTTCTCCCGCAGATGGGCGATGGTTTCGGCGTTGCTGCCGGCGAAGTCCAGGTAGGCGACGGTGAGTTCGTCGAGCACGGCGAAGGAACCCCTCAGGCCCTTGGGGGAGAGGTTGACCGTGCCGTCGGCGGAGAGGGGCGCGGTCGCCGTGAAGAAGAGGGGCTGGGCCTCGATGAACGTACGCAGGCGGCCGTCAATGCGCTCATAGGTCTTTCCCATGTCAAACGATTGTCCAGGAAAATCTTTCGACTGTCTAAGAGGTTTCTCCTTCGTGTCAGGCGGTCGGCAGGGTGACCGTGATCTGGGTGCGTTCTCCGGTGGTGAGGCAGACCCTCCTGGCATGCGGGCCCAGCGTCGAGGGGCCGACGTGCGCGGACGTGGTGACGGAGGTCATGCCGCGGCGGCTGATCAGGGTGACGTCCTGGGTCTGGTCCGAGGTGACGGTCACCGTGGCGGTACGGCCTGGCAGGTCCCAGTCCAGGCTGTGCACGCGGATTCCTCCTCGGCCCCGGACGCCGGTGATCCTGCCCCTGTCCCACTGCTCGGGCAGCGCGGGCAGGAGTTCCAGCACACCGGGCCTCGTGCAGAGCAGTGCCTCGGCCAGCACGGCGGGCAGTGCGTGCGCGGCGTCCGCGTTGTAGATGTCCCGCCCGGGGTTGTGGGAGGTCATCAGCGACCGGAAGAGCATGTCGCCACCCATGATCTTCCGGAGGTTGTCGTAGACCTTGGCGCCGTCCTTGAGCCGTGCCGCCGCCAGGGCGCGATGCAGGCTGCCGTGTGCGGAGAGGTTCTGGTCTCCGCGCAGTTCGAGCGCCTTGAGGGCCCGAGGCACGAGGTCGGGCCGTTCCTCGGGGTTGATCTCGTGCAGGGGCCAGGCGGCGTACAGGTGCTGGATGTGGCGGTGGTCGTAGCGGTCGGTCAGGCCGGGCCAGGACCATTCGGCGAGCGCGCCGTCCTCGTTGATCCGGTAGTCGGGGATCCTGTCGAGCAGTGCCGTCCAGCGTTCGACGCCCTCGCCGACGGCCTGTTCGACGCCGAGGGCGTTGGCGGCGTCGATGGCGGCCTGGAGGGCGTGTTTGCCGGCCGTGATGTCGCCGGTGGCGTTGACGCACAGGTGCTCGCCCGTGCTGCCGGGGGTGTTCTCCATGGAGAACGACGGCACGAAGACCACGTTGCCGTTCGCGTCGGTGCGGGTGAGGAAGTCCTCGTAGAACAGGGCCAGTTCCATCAGGGCGGGACCGAGTTTGTGCTGGAGGAAGGCCTGCTCCCCGGTGATCTCGTAGTACTCGAGGAGCGGGTGGAGCAGCCAGTCGGCGCCGCCGGTCCAGCAGTGGCCGGGGAAGTCGCTGCCGTTGAAGTGGAGCATGTGCCCGTACTCGCCGTCCGTGCGGGAGGGGGCGAGGAAGCCACGCGCACCGTAGAGGTTCCTGGCGTTGGTCCGCCAGTGGTCGAGCTGGCCGAGGATCAGGTCGAAGTAGCCCTGCATGGCCTCCTCCATGTCCAGGGTGGTGCCGCCGGCCACCTGGAGGTTGACGTTGGCGTCGGTGGTGAAGTCACCGGCCCAGGCGGCGGTCCACGCCCCCGTCCAGATACCGGTCAGGCGGGGCGGCAGGATGCCGCTGGAGCTGAGGAAGAGGTAGCGGCCGGAGTCGTAGAGTCGCTCCAGCAGGGCAAGGTCGATGACCGTGCGGTCGGCGTTCTGGCGTGCGAGCAGCTCCGTGGTCGGCAGTCGGCGGTCGGCCTCGGGGGCGTTCAGATCGAGGCGGGAGCGGTCGTACAGTTCGGAGTGGATCTCTGTGTGCCGGCCGAGCAGTGCCTCGTAATCGTCTTCCAGGGCGGCGAGCCCCGCGTGCAGGGGCCGGGCTTCCCGGGCGGGCCGCGTCTCGTGACGCTCCAGCCGGGTGAGGAGTGTGAGCCTGGCAGCCCCCGTGACCACGACGGTCGAGCCGCTGACGGCGACCGTGCCGCCGGTCGGCACGACGCGGGTGACGCCCTCGTAGCCGTACGCTCCCATGCCTTCGGGGTAGGTGCCGCGCAGGTTGAGCCACCCGGAGCCCCCATCGGTCCCGGCCAGGGTGGTGAACGACACGCGGCTGTGCAGGTCGTCGCCTCCGCCGTGGTCGGTCGGTGTGTCGTCGAGCGCGGTGTGCACGCTCAGGATGACGTCGACGGTACGGCCCGGGGCCGGCGCCAGTTCGTGGACGATGACCCGGTCGGCGCGGGAGACGAAGATCCGGCGGGACCAGGTGCCGTGCCCGTCGGCCCAGGCCGAGGTGACCTCGCCCGTGCGGAAATCGGTGCTCCGGATGAACCGGTGGTACTGGTCGGCGACGGGCCCGTACGCGGTGGCGATCCGGAGCTCGTACGCGGGATGGTACGTCTGGGTCCAACGTAGCTCCCACCCGGCGGCGAAGTCGCGGCTCGCTCCGGCGTAGTCCCCGGCCAGCGCCTTGTCCCGGATGGTTTCCAGCCGATCGGCGAGCACGGGCGGGGTGAGGTCGCGGGTGCCGTTCGGAAGGACGAGGCGGTGGTGGTTGAAGACGACCTTTTCCAGCGCGGGGTCCCCGTACACCACGGCCCCGTACTCGCCGTTGCCGGTGAGGAAGCCGTCGGTCCACGACTCGGCGGGGCTGGTGTCATGGATGCCCCGGTCGGGCAGCGCGACCAGGGCCGGTGTGGGCGCGGTCGTGTCGCCCGCGTGGGAGCGTGCGGAGTGCATCGTTTTCCTGTCCTTCGTGCGGAGGAGCGTCGCCGGCCGACGGAGGGGCGGCGAAGACAGATGATCGTGCAGGCCCCTGGGGAGCGCTCCATCGGGTCGTCCGCGTCGAGCGTCGTACTGCCCTCGGGCACGTGTCCGGTGAGCCGGTCCGGCCGGAGCGTCCCGGACGGCGGATAACCCGGAGGCACCGCGCGCCCGCCTCGACGTGCGGACAGCATGTGGCCCCAGGGCGCGATGCGGAGGATCCCTTCGGTGGTGTGCCGTTCCCGTGCGTCCGTGTGGGCGCCGTGGTCGAGATGGCCGGTACCGTCTGCGGCGTGCGACGGCACCGGCCATCCCTGGTCAGTGCGTCTTCAGTGTGTCTTGTCGTAGGCCTCCTGGTAGATCTGCAGGAAGCGCTTCAAGCCGAACTTGTCGAGGTTCTGCACGTACGAGTCCCAGTCGGAGTCGAGGGACTTCTTGCCGGTGATGAACTGCACGGCGCTCTGCTGCACGAAGGTGCCGATGTTCGTCTGGAGCGTGGCGAGTTCGCCCGCCTTCGCCGGGTCGATCCACGCCTCCCCGAGGGGGAACTCGGGAGGCGACTTGGACTCGTGCGCCGCGTAGAGCTTCGTGGCCTCGAAGAGCCGGCGCTCGTAGCCCTCCGGCGACTTGGGGTCCTTGGCCACCGCCTGAGTGTCGCGGAACTGTTTGGTGTTGTTGTACTGCGCCAGCGCGCTCCAGTTGCCGTTGGGGGGCGGGGAGTCGACTCGCTCGTACTGCGCCGTCAGGCTCTCGTCGAGTGCTACGTCCTCGGGGCCGGGCTTGACCCAGCCCTTGCCCTCCAACCCGAACATGCCGTTGAGCTCACCCTCCTGGCTGAAGATGTAGTTCAGCATCTTGATCGCCGCGATTTGCTTGGCCGGTGAGGCCTTGGTCGTGATGACGAAGGTCGCTCCGGGCACCGACGGCGAGGTGTACGTCGCGTAGCTCTTGCCCTCCGGGCCGGTCAGCGGAGGCAGCGCGTCGTACTTTTGGTCGCGGCCGTCCTTCTGTCCCTGAGTGACGAAGATGTTCGGGTGCATCACCGTCGCCGAGCCCAGGATCACCTTGCCCGCGTGGTCGCCCAGCTTCAGCAGGGCGTCCGCGTTCTGGGTGAAGACGCTGCTGTCGATCAGACCTTCGTCGTAGAGCGACTTGATGTACCTCAGACCCTCGCGCCAGCCGGGCTTGTCCGCCTGGATGTCGGCCTTGCCCTTGTTCAGGACCAGGGTGGGGTTGGTGGAGGGGGTGAAGTTGCCGTTCGGGGTGTCGATGAACGCGTTCATCAGGTACGGGATGACCGTGTCCCCGGTGTCCCCGCTCAGCGGAACCTCGTCGGCCTTGCCGTTGCCGTTGGGGTCCTTGGTCTTGAAGGCGCGGAGTACGTCGCGGAACTCGTCCGTGGTCGTCGGCGGCTTCAGCCCCAGCTTCTTCAGCCACGCGCTGTTGATCCACAGCTTGGACGGGTACGAGCAGTGGAAGCAGTCGACCCACTGGGGCAACCCGTAGATCTTGCCGTCGGGCGCGGTGGCCATCCGCTTGTATGCGGGGACGTCGGCGAACGCCTTCTTGATGTTGGGGCCGTACTGGCCGATCAACTGGTTCAGCGGCTGGATGACGCCCTGGGTGGAGAGCTTGAGGAGCTCGGTCTGGCTGAACTGGTCGACCCAGGGAATCAGCAGGTACACGTCGGGCAGGTCACCGCTGGCCAGCGAGATCTGGCGCTTCTCCTTGGCCGGGCCGCCGTCCTGGGTGGTCGTCTGCCAGTTGATGGTGATGTTGAACTTCTGCTTGATCAGCTGGGTGAACTGGTTGGTCTTGAGGTTCTGGTCCGCAGCCTGGGGGGCGAAGACGTTGAGGGTGACCGGCGGGTTCCCGGTGATCGTGGGGAGCGGCTTGGACGTGTCGGGATCGCCGGACCCACCACCGGTGCAGGCCGCCAGAGTGCCGAGCAGCGTCCCGGCGACCGCCGCCCTGGTGAGCGGACGTGAACGAGGCATGGGGAAGTCCCTTCTGTGACAGGGGGATGGCAAGCGGGGAGGTGAGGAGCACACGTGGGGGGCAGGCGGGGTCTGCTCAGCCCTTGATCGCGCCGATCATGATTCCCTTGGTGAAGTAGCGCGCGACGAAGGGGTAGATGAGCAGGACGGGCACGCTCGCGATGACGATCAGGGAGTACTTGAGCAGGTCCGCGAGCTGCTGGCGTTCCAGCATCTGGGCGGCATCCGTCATGCCGCTGGGGGTGGTGTTGAGGATGAGGATGTTCCGCAGCACCAGCTGGATCGGGTAGAGGTCGGCGTCCTTGAGGTAGAGCAGGGCGTCGAAGTAGGAGTTCCACTGGGTGATGGCGTACATCAGCGCCACCACGGCGATCATCGGTTTGGCCAGGGGAAGAGCGACCTTCCACAGGAACCGCAGGTCCCCGCAGCCGTCGAGCTGAGCCGCCTCGTACAGCTCGTCGGGGATCATCGTCCGGAAGTAGGTGCTGGCGATGACGACCTGCCAGACGCCGATGGCCTGCGGGACGACCAGGGCCCAGCGGGTGTCGAGCATGCCGAGCTGCTGGACCACCAGGTAGGTGGGGATCAGGCCGCCGGAGAACAGCATGGTGAAGACCACCAGGCCCATGACGGGCCCGCGTCCGAACAGGCTCCTGCGGGACAGGGGGTAGGCGAGGGCGATGGTGAGGGTGACGCTGACGAGGGTGCCGACGACCGTGTAGAAGAGCGAGTTGAGGAAGCCTGTGACGATCTGCGGATCGCCCAGTGCGACCTCATAGCCGCGCAGCGAGAAGTCCACCGGCCAGAACAGCACCCGGCCCGACGACACCGCGGTCGGGTCGCTGAGGGAACTGGCCACGATGTTCAGCAGCGGCAGCAGCACGACGGCCAGGAAGGTGCACAGCAGCAGGTAGGTGCAGAACAGGAAAATCCGGTCGACCCGGGTCTCCTGGATCCGCCGGCTCCTGTGCGGTCGGCGCACGGGCAGAAGCCGTGAGCGGGAACCCCGGGGGGCGGCCGGTACTGCCGCGCGGTCAAAGCTCTTCGGATCGGTGACCGCTGTGGTCTGCGGTTGGCTCATGACCACACCCCGCTTCCGGTCAGCCGCTTGGCGGCGAAGTTCACGAGGACGAGCAGGACGAGGTTGACCACGGAGTTGAGGAGGCCCACGGCGGTCGCCTGGCTGAAGTCGGCGTTGAGCAGGCCGGTCTTGTAGACGTAGGTGGCGATGATCTCCGATGTGCTGAGGTTCATCGGGTTCTGCAGCAGGAAGGCCTTCTCGAACCCGATCGCCATGATGTTGCCGACGGCCAGGACGAGGATGATCACCGCGGTCGGCATGATGCTCGGCAGGTCGACGTGCCAGATCTTCTGCAGTCGCGAGGCACCGTCGACGCGTGCCGCCTCGTACAGCGACGGGTCGATGCCGGAGAGGGCGGCCAGGTAGATCACGGCCGAGTAGCCTGCCGTCTGCCAGATGTCCGACCAGACGTAGATGTGCCGGAAGTAGTCCGCGTCCGCCAGCAGGTCGACCCGGTCCACGCCGAAGAAGCCGTAGACGTGGCTGAACAGTCCGAGCTTGGGAGAAAGGATCATGATGATCATCGAGACCACGACCACCGTGGAGATGAAGTACGGCGCGTACGTCACCATCTGCACGGTGCGCTTGAAGAACCCCTGCCGGATCTCGTTCAGCGCCAGCGCCAGGATGATCGGGACCGGGAAGGCGGCGACCACCGCGTAGAGGGACAACAGGAAGGTGTTCTTCACCAGATCCCAGAAGACCGGGTTGTCGAACATGGCCTGGAAGTGCCGCACTCCCACCCAGTCGCTGCCCCAGATGCCCTTGACGACGTTGTAGTCCTTGAAGGCGATGACCCCGTTGACCATGGGAACGTACTTGAAGACCGCGAGATGCACGAGCGGAACCAGCATCAGCAGATACAGCGTCCAGTGACGACTGAAGCTGCGCCGGGCCCTGCGTCCCATGCTCACCTTCGGCACGCGGAGCGGCCTCGCCGCGCTGTTCTGGGACATTCCTAGGCTCCAGAGGCGGGGCGGGGCACGCGTGCCGGGCGGCAGGCACGCCGCGGCAACGGCACCGTCGGCGGATGGGTCCAAGTGCGCATTGCTCTGTCTCCTTGTTGGCCGTGCGGAGAGGGGCGTGGATTCGGTTGGCGCTGCGGACGCGTTTCGCGGTCCGTGCATGCCGCAGTCCACGGCGAAGTCCGTGCCGGTGGTGGAGCCGGGCAGCGGGCTCGCGAGGTGGGTGATGGCCACGGCCACCCTGTCGGCGGTGACCAGGTGTCCCATGGGTCGGGGGCGTCGAGGGTTGCGCGTTCGGCCTCCGGATCGGCTGCGTGGTCCGGAGGCGCCCGATCCGCGGAGCGTCAGCGGTGTCGGCGGTTGACGCGGTTGACGCGGTCGACGCGGATTCCGGCGCGTAAGAGGCCGGCGGCGGTGGCCCGGGTGGGGGAGAGGACGGCACCCTTGGCCGCCGAGTACAGCGCACGCTCGGGCAGTCCGGCGGTCGCCGCGATGGAACAGGTGCTGACGACGGCCGCGCTGGGGGAGCGGCGCAGATGGGGCAGGGCGGCCGGGGTCACCCGGACGATGCCGAGGACGTTGACGTCGAGGACGCGGCGCCACTCGTCGTCGGTGTTGTCCTCGATGGTGCCCTGGGCAATGGTCCCGGCGTTGTCGAGCAGGATGTCGATGGTGCCGAGTCGCCGCGCGGCCTCGTCGACGGCCGACCGGACGCTGCTGTCGTCGGTCACGTCCGCCTGGGTGCCGGTGAGCGGTTCGGGCACGTCGTCAGGGGTCGGGGCGAGGCGCGCGACTGGGGTCCCTCGGGCTGCGAGCAGTCGTGCGGTGGCCAGGCCGATGCCGGAGGCGCCGCCGGTGACGACTGTCCTCAGACCCGCGCACTCGGGAGCCGTGATCTTCATGCGCCGGCCTCCGCCTGCCATACGGGACCGTCGGGGTAGCGGTGGGCCGCCACGGAGGCCGGGTGGATTTCGGCGCTGATACCGGGAGCGGTCGGCGCGAGGTAGTGGCCGTCTTGGATGCGGACCGGGTCGGTGAAGTGCTCGTGCAGGTGGTCGACGTACTCGATCACGCGGTTGTCGGTGGTGCCGCTGACGGCCACGTAGTCGAACATGGCCAGGTGCTGGACCATCTCGCACAGGCCGACCCCGCCGGCGTGCGGGCAGACGGGTACGCCGAACTTCGCGGCCAGCAGCAGGACGGCGACGTTCTCGGTGACACCGGCGGTGCGGCTGGCGTCCAGCTGCAGGACGTCGAGCGCCCCGGCCTGGAGGAACTGCTTGAACATCACCTGGTTGTGGGTGTGTTCGCCGGTGGCCACCTTGACCGGAGCCAGTGCCCTGCGGACAGCGGCGTGTCCGAGGACGTCGTCGGGTGAGGTGGGCTCCTCGATCCAGTACGGGTCGTAGGGGGCGAGGGAGCGCATCCAGTCGATCGCCTGCTGCACTCCCCAGGCCTGGTTGGCGTCGACGGCGATGCGGATGTCCGGGCCAACGGCCTCACGGGCCAGTCGCAGGCGGCGGACGTCGGCCTCGCGGTCGGCGCCGACCTTCAGCTTGATCTGGGAGAAACCGTCGGCGACCGCCTCCTTGGACAGCCGCACCAGCTTGTCGTCGTCGTAGCCGAGCCAGCCGGGTGTCGTGGTGTACGCGGGGTAGCCGTGCTCCAGCAGGTGAGCGGTGCGTTCGGCGCGGCCGGGCTGGGCGCGGCGGAGGATGTCCAGGGCCTCGTCGCGGGTCAGCGCGTCCTGGAGGTAGCGGAAGTCGACCAGGTCGACGAGCTGTTCCGGGGACAGCTCGGACAGCAGCCGCCAGACCGGCTTTCTTGTCCGGCGTCCGTACAGGTCCCACACGGCGTTGACGACCGCCGCGGCTGCCATGTGGATGGCGCCCTTGTGCGGGCCCAGCCAGCGCAGTTGGCTGTCGCCGGTCAACCGCCGGGAGAAGCCTCCGAGGTCACCCAGGACGTCCTCCACCGGCAGCCCGGCCACCAGGGGGGCCAGGGCACGTACGGCGGCGACCGCGACGTCGTTGCCGCGTCCCACGGTGAAGGCCAGGCCGTGACCCTCGTCGCCGCCGCTCGTACGGACCGTCACATAGGCGGCCGAGTAGTCGGGCTCGGGGTTCATCGCGTCGGAGCCGTCGAGTTCGAGCGAGGTCGGGAACCGTACGTCCACCGCTTCGAGGGAGCTGATCAGTTCAGTCATGGTGCCCGGCCATCCGGGCCCGGAGGCCGTGTCGTCGGTTCGGGGTCATGGCAGCCACCTGTCGTCATGTGTCAACCGCATGTTCCTGTGGAACAACAGGCACCGGACATGGGATGGATTTAACGCGCGATCAACGGCCACGTCTATACCTGTGAACAAACTTTCTGTAACTGGCCCGGGTTGTCTGCAGATATGTGATTCGCTGACCGAGTCGGCCGCACGTGAGTCATCCCATGCCCTGGGGACATGGGATGAATCTGGCAGTGTGGCTGGGCACGCACCAGAAGGGGATGGCGAAGCATGTCACTGACCGACAAGGCCATCGACCGCATCAGGGAGCTCGTCCAGTCGGGCGACCTTCCGCCTGGGGCCAAGCTTCCGCCCGAGCAGCAGCTCGCCGCGGAGCTGGGGCTGTCCCGCAACCTGATGCGGGAGGCGGTGAAGGCGCTGGTCGTCTCGCGCGTGCTGGAGATCCGCCGCGGCGACGGCACCTATGTGACCAGCCTGGAACCGGAGGTGCTGCTGAGCGGCGTCGGATCCGCCGTGGAGCTCCTGCGCGGTGACACGCTGCTGGAGCTCACCGAGGTGCGCCGGCTGTTCGAGCCGGTCGCCACCGGGCTGGCCGCCACCCGCATCTCGGCCGCAGAACTCGCGGAGGTGGAGCGGCACTTGGAGGCGACGCGGGCCGCCTGCGACGACGTGGAGCGGCTCAACGAGCACGACGCCGCCTTCCATCGGGCGGTGATCGCGGCCACCGGCAACGCCACGCTCGCCACCCTGCTGGAGGGCATCGCGAGCCGGACGCTGCGCGCACGTGTCTGGCGCGGACTGGTCGACGACCATGCCGCCGACCGCACTCTGGTCGAGCACGAGGCGATCTACCAGGCGCTGGCCGCCGGCGACGCCGGTCTCGCCCAGGCCGCCGCCCTCATGCACGTCAGTACCACCGAGCAGTGGCTGCGTGCGCATCTGGACCGGGACGGCGCCTCGTAGGCAACCGGCCGACACCAGCGGAGATTCCCGATGAGATGGCTGCGCGTGGGCCGCGTGGGCTCCGAGCGCCCCATTGCTCTGGACACCGTGGACAACGCCGGCGAGACCGTGACCGAGCCGCTGCTGGGTCTGCGGTGCCGGACGCCGTCGAAGGGCTCCTGTACGCGCTACCCGAGGACCGCTCACGACGCCGCAGCCCCGACGCGCAGCTCCGCCCGCGCCCGGGCGGCGGTCCACTCGGTGAAAAGCCCGTGCGCGGTCGGCCCCGACGGGGCGAAGACCGGCGGCAACTGCCGCCAGGCGCAGCCCGACGTGGCCACGAAGATGATCGCCGTGAGCGGCTCGCGTCCCCATACTCGCGCCGACCTCCGCCCCGGGCCGAGTCGGAACCGGCGGGACCGCCCGCTGGAACAGCTCTCACAGCTCGTCCGGCACCATGCGCTCAACCATCACCACACGGTGCGGACAACCCAGCACGCCACATGAGACGACGTCCAAGGAATGGTGAATCTGTCGCGGGGTTCCGCTGAGGGCGTTCTGGAGCGGCGGTTCCGCTGAGGGGGTTCTGCCGGCGGAAGTGTGCCCCCGGTCCGGGCGGAACCAGGCCGTGGCCGCCCCGGCCG
>NZ_VJZC01000208.1 GCF_009377185.1 Streptomyces spongiae | reverse complement strand
GGGCTCGTCGGGTCCCTTGCGGGGGTCGGGTTCGGCGGCGCTGCGGGAGCCGGGTTCGGCCGCCCGGTGGGAGCCGGCTTCGGCTCCGCGGCGGGAGCCGGCCTCGGCGCCCTGGCTGGACCCGGCCTCGACGGCACGGCGGGAGCCGACCTCGACGCCCCAGCCGGAGCCGGTCCCGACCGCACGGCGGAACCCGGGTTCGGCCGCCCGGCCGGAGTCGGCCCCGACGGCACGGCGGGAGCCCGTCCCGGCTGTGCGCTCCGGTCCCGGTCCTGGTCCTGGTCCCGGTCTTGGTCCCGGTCCCGGTCTCGGTAGGCCGTGGAGCACGTCGTACGTGGTGATCGCGACGCCGCCCCGCTCGCGCCACTCGGCGTACGCGTCGTGCCGGTCGGGGCCGTGCACCGGCAGGGCCCGCAGGGTGCTGCGGGAGCGGACCTCGCGCGTCCAGTTGATCAGCACACTGGCCGGGCAGACCACCAAGAAGTGGGTGTGCCCCTCGGCCGCGAGGTGGGCGAGAGCGGCGATGGCCTGCACGGTCTTGCCGAGCCCCATCTCGTCGCCGAGGACGACCCGGCGCTGGGCCAGCGCGAACCGGGCGCCGAACGACTGGTAGCCGCGCAGCGAGACCCGGCGGTGCGTGTCGTCCAGGCCCTGTGCGTGCACCCGCTCGGCGATCTCCGACGGCAGGAACCCCTCGGCGGCGGCCACGTCCGGGCGGTGACCGCCGATCTCGGCGAGCCGGCTGTAGTACTCGGCCGAGCGCAGCTCGAAGTCGACCCACGCCTCGATGTCCGAGGTGGGCTCGCGCAGTAGGTCGGTGGAGGCCTGCGCGAGCAGCAGGCCGGCCTCCCGCTCGGCCGCCTCGGTGAGCAGCTCGCCGAGCTCCGCGACCGCCGCGAGCGCCGCCTCCCGGCGGGCCCGCCCGGCGAGCACCATGCGCAGCCGCCCGCCGGCCGGTCTCGCTACCGGCAGCAGCGCGCCCAGCCGCTCGTCGAGCGTGCCCGCCGCGTCCACGGCCCGCTGCAGCTCCGGGCCGGCCTCGACGAGCCGGCGCAGGGCGAGGACCAGGGCGGTGGTCCGCGGCTCGGGGTGGTCCACGTCGATCCGTACGGACACGGTCTCCTCGACCGCCTGGGCGATCTGCCGGGCGGCGCCGAGCGCCTGGTCGGCGGTCTGAGCGCCGACTCCGGGGATCTGCCGCAGCTCGTACCGCCCGGCCTCGTACACGGACCGCACGGACGTGAGCCCGGCGGCCTCCAGCGCCCCGAGTCTCAGCCGCCCCTCGGTGACATCCTTGAGCCGGGCCACCGGGATGGACTCCAGCTCCTCGGCCACGAGTCCGCTCCGCAGCGGCGCCAGGGCCGTACGCACCGCTTCCAGCGCGCGGGCATGATCGGCGAGCAGGGCTCGCGCGGCCTCGTGCAGCCGCGCACCGTCCGCGATCAGACCTCGAACCTGCCGTGCCGCTCCCCCCATGTCACCCCCTCGGCGCCGTGAGTCCCAGTGCGTGCATCCTTCCACGCCCCACTGACAACGGGCCCGGATCCCGGCGGGGCGGGAGTCCTCACACGTGCCTCAACAGACGTCAACGGGCGTCAATGGGCGTCAACGGTCGGCGTCAGTCGCCGAAGGCCGTCGCCCTGGCGCGCTTCTCCCAGGGGGCGATGTCCTCGCGCATGTCGTCGAGGTGGCCGAGGACCGCGCTCACGCCGTCGTCCCCGAGCGGAAGCCGGAGCGGGGTCCGCTCGTCCTCCAGCGCGGCCAGGATGAGGGCGGCCGCCTTCGCCGGGTCGCCGGGCTGGGTGCCGTCGCCTCCGGCCACGGCCCCGCGCGTCTGGCCGACCTTGGCGTACACGCCGCTGTCCGCGCTCACCCCGGCCCTGCTCGTGTCGAACAGTGCGGTGCGGAAGGAGCCCGGCTCGACGATCAGCACCTTGATGCCGAAGTCGCGCACCTCGTCCGCCAGCGCCTCGGACATGCCCTCCAGGGCGAACTTCGTTCCGCTGTACGCCGAGAAGCCCGCGAAGGACATCTGCCCGCCCATGCTGCTCATCTGCACGATCGCGCCCGAGCGCCGTTCCCTCATGTGCGGCAGCACGGCGCGGGCGAGGGCGGCGGGCCCGAGGACGTGCACGTCGAACAGTGCGCGCAGTTCGGCGTCGGTGGTCTCCTCGAAGGCACCCACGTGCGTGCGTCCGGCGTTGTTGACCAGGACGTCGATCCGTCCGTGCCGCGCCACGACGTCCCGTACGGCCGACTCCGCCGCCGCCGTGTCGGTGACGTCGAGTTCCAGCGCCTCCACCTGGTCCGGACGGCCGGCCACCAGGTCGGACAGCGCGTCGGTGCACCGCGCCGCGCCCACGACCACGTCACCGGCGGCGAGCGCCGCCTCGGTGATCGCCCGCCCGAACCCACTGGTCGCGCCCGTCACCAGCCACACCCTGTTCATGACCACTCCTCGTCGTCCCGATGTCGTCCCGGCGTCGTCCCGGCTCTTGTCCGGTCACTGGTCCGGTCACTGACCAGCCTGCTTCCGTGAGCGGTTGCCCGTCCAAGACCTTCGGTGATAACCGATGGTTATGGCGATGGACGTACACGGTCGGGATCTGCGCTACTTCGTCGCAGCGGCGGAGGAGCTGCACTTCACCCGCGCGGCGGAGCGGCTGTACGTGTCGCAGCCGGCGCTGAGCAAACAGATCCGGGCGCTGGAGCGGCAGTTGGGCGTGGAGCTGTTCCGGCGCGCCCCGCAGGGTGTGACACTCACGGCGGCGGGCTCGGCACTGCTGCCGCACGCGCGGCGGGTGCTGGCGGCCTGGGACGAGGCGGCAGCCGCGGTGGCGGAGGCCCGGGCGGCCCAGCGCAGCACGCTGGTCGTCGGGATGAGCACCAGTCCGGGGCGCGGCGGCATCCTGCCCGCCATCCGCTCCCGCTTCACGGCCACGCACCCGGAGGCGGAGATCCGGCTGCGCGCGGTGAACTGGGACGACCCGACGGCGGGCCTCGCGGACGGGGATGCGGACGTCGCGTTCGTCTGGCTGCCGCTGCCGGGCCAGGAACGCTTCGCCTGGACGGTCATCGCCGAGGAACCGCTCCTGGTCGCCCTCCCGGACACCCATCCCCTCGCCACCCGCGCCGAGATCGACTTCGCGGACCTCGCCGACGAGCCGTTCCTCGCGCTGCCCGAGAGCACGGGACCGCTGCGCGACTACTGGCTCGCCCTGGACGCCCGCGACGGCCGCCCGCCCCGGATCGGCGCCGAGATCGCGAGCACGGAGGAGACGTACGAGGCCCTGGTCGCCGGCCTCGGCGTATGCCTCGTGGCCGCGGGCAACGTCCCGCTGCTCACGCTGGGCGGTGTGGTGGCCCGCCCGGTGCGCGGTGTCACTCCCAGCCGTTACGTCCTGGCCTGGCGCCGGGGCGACGCACGACGTCCGCTGGTACGGGCGTATGCCCAGGCATGCCGACAGGCGACCGCATTCCGTCCGAGCGGCAGCTGACCGAGATACCCGGAGTGACTTGATCGCGCCGGCCTGGAGGAGCGTGAAACCGGCGGCCGCGGCGAAGGGTGCTGTCCACCCAGGCCATCATCGGCTGGAGTTGCTCACGGGTTCGGACCACCTTCACTCCGCCTGCGTAGAGGTAGAAGAGCACGAGAAGGCCGGCGGTAATCCAGTACGCGACGTGCAGGCATCACATCCATGGTGATCGGTTCAGGGAGAGCAGCGGCTCGGCGTCAGCGGCGGGTTCCGATTCCACCGCTCCGGTGCTGTTCCGGTCCAAGACCCGTTGTGTGGGGGCGATACCGCGGCGGTATCGTCGCCGGTCATGGATTTACGCACGCTTCGGTACTTCGTGGCGTGCGCGTGTGAAGGCGGCGGCCGGAGCCGCGACCCTGGCCGTCGGCATCCTGGGCGACAGCGGCGACCAGGGCGCGACGCGGCTGGCGGCCGCCTACCGTCAGCGGCATCCGGAGGTCGAGGTCCACGTCCGCGAGACGGACACGGATGTGCCGGTGTGCATCTGCACCGACTTGGACGAAGCGCTGTGCCAGAACAGGCTTGCTGACACGGTGTTGGGGCCCGTCGACCCACGCACCGGCCGTGCGCGCAACTTCACGTGGCGCTGGTTCACCGACCCGGCCACGCGTACACACTTCCCGGAGCAGGACTGGGTACGGCATTCGACCGCGCACGTCAACGATCTGCGGGCAACGCACAGGTATCGGTGCGCCGCTCCGCACGCAAGAGCATGCTGCACCCCGAGGTGGGGTTGCTGCACCTGAACTGTGAAGTGCTGCTCACCCCGGAAGACGACCTCAAGGTGGTGGCGTTCTTCCCGGCCGAGGGCACAGACGCATGAGACCGGCTCGAACTGCTGCGCGTCATCGGAACTCAGGGTTTCCAGCCGACGACCACTATCTCGTGAGCGACGAAGGGGCCGAGCTACCGAAGGGGCTCGGCCCCGAACCTGCACGCCGAACGAGTCACACCAACGTACGACAATGGAGCGATCACAGGTTGAAGCGGAACTACTCCAAGGCTCTGTAATAGTTTCTGTACTAGACTTGCCCTCATGAAGTCACCCCGCCCCGGCGGCACGGAGAACATCTCCGTCTCGATGCCCTCGGAACTCCTCGGTGTTCTGCGCACGCGCACCGGTAAGCGCGGCGTGTCCGCCTACGTGACTGCGGCGGTCCGGCACCAGCTGGCGATGGACGGCCTCGCCGAGATCGTGGCCGCCTACGAAGCCGAGCACGAACCGTTGAGCGAGGCCGAGGTCCAGGCCGCGCAGCGCGAATTGTTCGGTGACGCAACGGCGCCGTACGCGTCCGGTGACAGCGCCGCATGAAGGAACCCGCGGCCAGGTCCCTGGTTCTGGACTCCCACGCACTGTCGCTGCTCCTGCGCAACGACCGCCAGATGATCACCCGGATCGAAGCCGCCCGGCGCGTGGGCGTGCCTGTCCTCGTCTCGGCCCTGACCGTGGTGGTATCCGTCTACGGGAAGACGGATACCGCCCGACTGCACTGGATGCTCTCCCGGCTTCAGGTCCAAGACGTCACTCAGGCGGACAGCCTCACCGCGGTGCAGCTGCTGAGCGACGCCGGCGGCCTGCACGGCCACAAATACGCCATCGATGCTCTCGTCGCCGCGATGGCGCTCCGCTCCCCGGCGCCCGTCCTGGTGCTGACCTCAGACCGCGACGACTGGGCGAAACTGTGCGGCGACCGCGTACGGATCAAGGACGTCTGAGGGCGTCGCACATGGGGGTGCTCACCTACGGGTCAGGCCCAACTCCCCCGCCCGCACTCCGGCTTGAAACCGTGAGGCAGCGTCGAGGCTGGTGAGCAGCTCGGCGACCCGGCGGCGGTACGTGCGCAGCGACATGCCCAGCTCCCGCGCGGCTGCCTCGTCGGTGGCGCCGGAGCCAAGGGCGCGCAGGACTTTCGCAGCCCGGTCGTCGATGCGAGGCCGACCGGAATCGAGGAAGGTGGCCAGGTCCGCGGCGCTTTCCCATGCGGCTTCGAACAGCTCGTATGCGCCCCTGATCAGGGTCGGCGAGGCACTCATGGTGTAGGTGCGCGGGCCCCGAGCGGCCGGGGCGGAGGACGCCGGGTCCGTGAGGATCATGGTCCGCCGGTCGATGATGACGGTTCCCTGCCGGAGCGGGGCCGTGGCGATCCGCACCTGGAAGCCACGGGCGGCCATCTCCCGCAGGGCTTCACGGTCGCACTCGTCCGCGAGAGCCGCGGGGCTGTACAGCTTCCGAGCCCGGGGCGCACCGCCGCGGCGCGCATGGCGGCGGGCGGCCTCGCGGGCTCCGGGCCAGGTGTCGAGGTCGTGGGCGATGTGGACCCACTCCGCGTCGTCCGACTCCGTCAAGGGCTTGATCCGAGCCCAGAACTCGACCTCGCCGCGAAGTTCCATGACCTGTGGCATACGTCCATTGTGCGCGTTGGCAGCAAGATGCCACGCGCTCACCCGAGGGGCGGGGACGCTGCAGGCTCACGGGTATGACCAACAGGTTCCGCCTCGGAGGCGACATCGATGTGAACCGGATGGGCTTCGGCGCCATGCGCCTGCCCTCAAAGGCCGGCATGTTCGGACCTGCCCGTGATCCCGAGACCGGCCGGGCCGTGGCTGCGCCGCGCCGTGGAGCTCGGTGTCGACCACATCGACACCGCCGGCTTCTACGCCGCCGTCGGCGGCGCGGTGCGGGCGAACACCTTGATCCGCGAGACGCTTTCCCCTTACCCGACCAACCTGGTGATCGCCACCAAGGTCGGGCGCATCGTCCGGGAGGACGGCTTCACCCAGGGCACCGCCGCTGACATGCGCCCCCTGGTCGAGGCCGACCTGGAAAGCCTGGGCCTGGACCGGCTCGACCTGGCCTATCTGCGGATCGGCGCCAGGTCGCCCCCGCACGGCGAATCACTCGCCGCACGCTTCGAAGCACTGGCGGAGCTGCGCGAGGAGGGCCTGATCCGCCACCTCGGCATCAGCAACGTGGACGCGGACCATCTCGCGGAGGCCCGCACGATCGCACCCGTTGCGGCCGTGCAGAACCACTACCGCGCCGCCCAGCGTGGCGACGGCGACCTCCTGGCGGCCTGCGAGGAGGCCGGTATCGCCTTCGTTCCGTTCTTCCCGATGGGCGGCGGCCGGGACCTCGACGACGAGCGGCTGGCCAGGGTGGCGGCCCGGCACGGCGCCACCGTAGGCCAGATCGGCCTGGCCTGGCTGCTGGCCTCCTCCCCGGTGACCCTGGCCATCCCGGGCACGGGGTCACTCTCCCACCTGGAGGAGAACGTGGCCGCCGCCGCGATCCCCCTCACCGAGGAAGACCTGGCCGACCTCGCCTGAACACCGGCCTCGCCCTCTTCCCAAACGAAAGCGCAGCCCATGAAGCTCTTGATCCTCGGTGCGACCGGCCCCACCGGCCGCCACCTCGTCGACCTGGCCATCGCGGCCGGCGACACCGTCACCGTCCTGGCCCGCAGGCCGAAGGCGCTGAACGACCTGGCCGGCCGGGTCCACGCGGTCGCCGGTGACGCCACCTCGCAGGTCGATGTCGCGAATGCCATGACTGGGCAGGACGTCGTCATCTCGGCCCTCGGCAGGAGCACGTCCGTACGTGCCGACGACCTGTTCACCCGCGCCGCGGAAGCCGTGATCGGCGCGGCCAAAGAGAAGGGCGTGTCCCGCTTGGTGTGGCTCTCGTCGTTCGGCGTGGGTGACACCTACCGGTCGGCCAGCCCTGTGCAGAAGGTCATGTACCGCACGTTCCTGCGGAACATCTACGCGAACAAGGAGATCTCCGAGCGGGTGATCCGCTCCAGCGGTCTGGACTGGACGCTGGTCTACCCGACCATGCTGACCAAGGGACCCGCCAAGGGCAGCTACCTCGTCGGCGAGCGGCTCCCGATGAAGGGCAACCCGTCGATCAGCCGCGCGGACGTCGCCGACTTCCTGTACAAGGCGGCCCACACCCCCGAGTGGGTCCACCGCGACGCCGTCATCTCCGACTGAGCCTCCTGCGTCCGCGTCTCCCGCTCATCGCCGACGTGTCGTCTTCTCACCCACCTGATATGACAGTCGTTATAGGCGGGCGTAACCTAAGTCGTCTATAACGACTGTCATAGGAGGATGTCGTGACGATCATTACCGTGAACAGCCCCAAGGGCCGCCTGAGCCTGGAGCAGCGCCGCACGCTGGCCGAGACGCTGACGGACGCGGTCCTCGTGCCCGAGGTGGGGCAGTTCGCGCCGCCCGCGCGGGTCGGCTTCCAGGTGCACTTCGTCGAGCGTGAGCCCGACATGATGGCGATCGGCGGCCGGCTCCTCACGGACGTCGGCCCGGACGCCGACGTGATGGTGATCGACGTGGCGGTGATGGACGGGGACTGGCGGCAGGAGGTCAGGACCGCCGTCATCGAGCGCATCCTGGCCGCGCTGGCCGACGCCTGCGGCCTGCCGCAGCCGTCGCCGACCTGGTGGGTCAACTTCCGCGTCATCGACGAGGGCAGCTGGGGCTCCAGCGGCGGCGTGCTGTCCGTCCTCTCCCTCGTCGACAGCGGTGTGTTCACCGAGGAGAAGGTCAAGGCGATCCGCGCCGTGCTCGGCGCGTGAGCAGGGCACCCGTGCGTCCGCCCTCGTCGCGCAGGGTGAGCGCACGGGCGGAAGCTCTCTGCGCGGGCGGCCCGGATGCGGCCGTGGCAGTCTGCTGATCAACGGCACGGAGCCCGAAGCCCCGAAAGAATCCGCCCGCAGCCTTCTGC
Source organism: Streptomyces spongiae (assembly GCF_009377185.1). Lineage (GTDB taxonomy): Bacteria > Actinomycetota > Actinomycetes > Streptomycetales > Streptomycetaceae > Streptomyces > Streptomyces spongiae. The sequence goes on along the minus strand of NZ_VJZC01000208.1, from coordinate 7,017 downwards.
CGCCCGGCTCCTCGCCCCGGACGGCTACCGCTACGACCCGGCCGACCCCACCCCGGCCCTCGGCGGCATACGCATGAGGATGGTGGAGAAGTCCGGCCGGGTGGACAACGCCAAGCTGGAGGCGCGGGCGGACGTACTGACGTACACGACACCCGCGCTGGAGGAGGACGCCGAGGTGAGCGGCGAGGTGAGCGCCGAGATCTTCTTCCGCTCCAGCCTGCCGTACGCCGATGTGTTCGTCCGCCTCTGTGACGTCGACGAGAAGGGACGCTCCTTCAACGTCTGCGACGGGCTGAGCCGCCCCACCGGGGCCGACGCCGGCGGACCGGCGTACGCGGGGGTCCAGTTGTGACCGACGGCCTACCTTCAAACGCGGCCACCACATCCGGGTCCAGGTCTCCAGCGGCGCCTTCCCCCAGTACCACCGCAACCCCGGCACCGGCGAACCGCCCGCCACGGCCACCACGCTCCGCGCCGCCGACCAACAGGTCTTCCACGACTCGGAACACCCTTCGGCCACCGTCCTGCCCGTCCGGCCGGGCGGCCGCCGAGGCACGGAGCCCGAGCAGGGCTGAGCATGACAGGCGTCGCCTGGCGTTCCGTTCAGTCCCTGATCGCGGCAGCAATGAGGGCCTGCAACTGTTCGGCGGTGCGGTCGAGTGGCTCGGTGCTCCGTTTGGCGCGGCACATGGCCACCGTGCCCTCGACGGCGGCGACGATGAGCGTCGCGAGCTGCGCGGCCTGCTCTGCCCCGGCGCCACGCGCCCGCAGCGAGGCGGCGAGCAGGTCTTCCCACTGCTCGAAGACCTCGGCCGCGGCCGCCAGGGCGGGTGGGATCTCGTCGGCCGGAGGCTCCTCGATGGCCACCGCCAGGACGGGGCAGCCGGCATGGAAGTCGCTCTCCACCACGATCTTCCGCCACAGCGCGAGGAACGCCCGCAGCCCCGCGGCCGGGCCCGCCTCCAGCTCCTTGCGCAGGCTCCGCGCGACCCACTCGCCCGTGAACCGGACGGCCTCCGTGGCCAGTTGCTGCTTGCCCTCGGGGAAGTAGTGGTACGTCGAGCCGAGCGGCGCCTTGGCGTGCTTGGCCATCTCCCGGATGCTCGTTGCGCTCAGCCCGCGCCGACTGATCATGTCCGCGGCACCGGCCACGATCCGCTCGCGCGACGGCGCGCTGCTCTTGACCACCTCTGAGCACTCCCCTCTGGCTATAACAACCGTCATAGTCTACCGTGACCGAGGTCTATAACACTCGTCATAGGAGCTGCCATGCCCATGATCCGGTTGACCGTGCCTGCCGACGCCCTCACCGCGGAGGGCCGCGCCACCGTTCAGCGCGACCTCGCGGCCGTGCTGCTGCGCTGGGAGGGGGCACCCGACACCGCCTTCTTCCGCGCCCAGGCATGGAGCTACCTCGTCGAGTTGCCCGCCGGCGCCCAGAGGACCGCCGAGGATGACGCTCCCCGCTTTCTGGTGGAGGTGACGGTGCCGCAAGGAGCGCTGTCCGAGCGGCGCAAGACCGGTCTGGTCGAGGACGCAACGAAGACGGTCCTGGCAGCTGCCGGCCTCGCTCCGGACGACGCGCTGCGGGTGTGGGTCCTCGTGCACGAGCAGCCGGACGGCACCTGGGGCGCGGGCGGATCCGTCATCCGCCACGCCGACCTGGTCGCCCTGGCCCAGCAGGACAGGGAGCAGGCCGATGCGTGAACTGACCTACGTCGCCAGGAACTCGGTCGAATGGCGTGAGGCCCCCGATCCCCAGCTCCGGTCCGATCGGGAGGCGATCGTCGCCCCGGTGGCCGCGACCTCCTGCGACGTCGACACCGCGATCCTGGCCGGACAGGGCTTCATCGACCCGCCGTTCGCTCTCGGCCACGAGTGTGTGGCCCGGGTCATCGAGACCGGCGACGCCGTCACGGCCGTGGCCCCTGGCGACCTGGTGGTCGTGCCCTGGTCGATCAGCTGCGGCACCTGCGACCACTGCCGCACCGGGCTCACCGCCCACTGCACCTCGGTCCCGCACATGGCGATGTACGGGGCTCCGATCGGCGGCAGCTGGGGCGGGCTCTTCTCCGACCTCGTCCACGTCCCGTACGCGGACGCCATGCTGGTCCCGCTGCCCGCCGGGCTCGACCCGGTCGCGATGGCCTCGGCCAGCGACAACTGGTCCCTGTCCTGGCGCCTGGTCGCCCCCCACCTCAAGGCCCGCCCCGGCGCCCGGGTGCTGGTCGTCGCCCGCGGCAGCATCGGCCTGTACGTATGCGACATCGCCCGTGCCCTCGGCGCCTCCGACATCCTCTACGTCGACCCCGACCCCGAACACCGCAAGCTCGCCGAGAGTTTCGGCGCCCGTACCGCCGAAACGATCGAACCGATCCGCCACGGCTTCGACCTCGCCGTCGAGGCCACCGGCCGCGTCGACCAGCTCGCCCTCGCTGTCAAGTCCCTCACCCCCGAAGGCATCTGCGAATCGGCCGGCAACCACTTCCGCCCCGGCGAACTCCCTCTGCTCGACATGTACCTCACCGGCGTCACCCTGCGCATCGCCCGCGACAACGTCCGCACCCACATCCCCGACGCCCTCGCCCTGGCCGCCTCCGGCACCGTCACCCCCGAACGCGTCGTCTCCCACGTCCTCGACTGGGAACAACTCCCCGACGCCCTGCCCGAAAAGCACCTCAAGCCCGTCTTCGTCCTCGACACCGCTCTGCCCCAGACCGCACGCTGACCACCGCACCGCGGCCCGCCACCACGCCATTCACACAGAGACACCTGATGACCACACCCTTCACCACCACCCCGCACGACCCGGCAGCCGAGGACCTGCAACGCCAACGGGAAGCGATCGCCGCCCTCGGCCACGAACTGCGCCTGCTCGTCGACGCCACCGTCCGCACCGCGACCTCCCCGGACACCCTGAACCGTCTGTCGGATGACGTCCGCGCTCTCACCGGACAGCTCACCGGCCCCCGCCGCCAACCGTCCGACCTCCCCGAGGTGGACGAATTCCCGGGCGGAGTACGGATGTTCAGCCCCGTCACCGGACCGGGCAGTCCACTCGCGCCACCGATGCAGGTGAGAGCCGTCCACGGCGACGTCATGGGACAGTGCCTCCTCGAATCGATTCCTCGAACGACCCCTAAGCCGCGAAGAAGACGTGAAGGGGATTTCACTCGCCATCTCCCCACCACCTGGCAGTGAACCTGGATTCACCGTGTAACGGCCGCCCTGTGGACAGGGGAACGGAACTTGGCGAACTCATCAACCAGGTTGTCGCCGCTGAACGTCAGACGGGCGTGGGGCGGGCCAGGAGTTGAGGGGTAGAGGGCCCCGGTCGATGACGGTGCGGATGCAGAAGGTGCTGCGGGCGTCGCGAACGGGACCGATGGCCAGGATCTGGTCTGTGAGCACCGTTTCGAAAGTGCGCAGGTCCGGCACGGCTAGCTCGACGAGGAAGTCGGCGTCGCCGGAGACCACGTGGCAGGCGACCACGTGGTCGATCGCCTTCAGTGCCTCTTCGACCACCTGGGAGGTGGTGCGGGAGTGCTCGACCCTGAGGGAGAGGAACACCGTCAGCCCGAGGCCGAGCCGCTCGCGGTCCAGATCGGCCCGGTAGCCGGCCAGGACCCCGTCCTCCTCCAGCGCCTTGGTGCGGCGCAGGCAGGACGAAGGTGACAGGCGTACGGCCTCGGCGAGGTCGACGTTGGGGGTGCGGCCGTGGCGCTGTAGGTGGTCCAGGATCGCCCGGTCGATACGGTCGTACAGGGGGCGTGGCATGAAATGCAGCGTATCGCCAGTATCGACGAACAATCCTGCACCGTGGCGCCGTACAGGCACTCACTACGCCATCGCGTGCCGGGCTCGGCGGCGCATCCTGGTCACGCTCCGGCCGGTACGCCGGACCGCGCCTTCGTACCCCTCTCACGCACATCGGACTGCCTCATGCACCCCTTCCCCCTGGAACCCGACCGCGCCGCGATGACCGAGATGGGTCGTCTCGTCCTGGACCGTGTCGTCGACCGCACCGACCATCTCGCGGCCCGCCCAGCGAGCAGCCCACTGTCGCCGCGGGCCGAGGCCGAGCTGGTGGAGTCCTTCCTGGCACCACCGCCCGCCCGGGGCAGCGACCTGAAGGCTTTGCTCGCGCGCCTGGACGAGGCCGCCGACTGCGCGCTGGAGACGGCCGGGCCGGGGCACATGGCCTACATCCCGGGCAGCGGCCTGTATTCGGCCGCACTCGCCGAGTTCTACAACCGCGCCACCAACCGCTACGGCGGCCTGGCCTCGGTGGCTCCGGCCCTCGCCGCGCTGGAGGAGAGTGTGATCCGCTGGATGGCCCGCGAGGTGTGCGGCCTCCCGGAGGGCAGCGGCGGCCTGCTGACCAGCGGCGGCTCGATGGCCACCTTCTCCGCGACGGTCGCCGCCCGGCATGACCGGCTCGGCGAGGATCTCGCCGGCGGCACCGTCTACACCACCGCCTTCGCCCACCACTCCGTCGCCAAGGCCGCCCGCCTCGCCGGCATCCGCGCCGCGCACATACGTACCGTGCCGCACACCCCGGACCTGCGGATGGACCCCGACGCCGCCGCCGCGATGATCCGCGCCGACCGGGACGCCGGGCTGCGGCCGTTCCTGCTGGTGGCCACCGCCGGCACCACCGACACCGGCACCGTCGACCCGCTGCCTCAGCTGGCCGGACTGGCCCGCCGCGAGGACGTGTGGTTCCACATCGACGCGGCCTACGGAGGCTTCTTCCGGCTCACCGCACGCGGCTCAGAGCGCCTCACCGGTTTCGAGGAGGCCGACTCGGTCACCCTGGACCCGCACAAGACGCTGTTCATGCCGTTCGGCACCGGCGCCCTGGTCGTCCGCGACCTCGCCGCCCTGCACGCCGCGCACGACGGCACCGGCAGCTACCTCCAGGACATGGAGGCGGCGGGGAGCGTCCCGGACTCCGGTCAGCTCGGGCCCGAGCTGACCCACGAGATCCGCGGTGTGCGGGCCTGGCTCCCCCTGCACCTGCACGGAGTGGACGCCTTCCGCGAGGCTCTGGACGAGAAGCTCGACCTGGCCGAACACGTCCACGACACACTGTCCGGCGTCCCCGAGCTGGAGGTCCCGCAGCGCCCGGACCTGTCCACCGTGATCTTCCGCGTCCGTCCCGCTGACGCCGGCCCGGCCGCCGCCGAGCTGGCGGACGAAGCAAGCCGCCGTCTGTTGGAGCGGATCAACGGCCACCGGCGCATCGTGCTCTCCAGCACGGTGGTCGACGGCCGCTACACCCTGCGCGTGTGCGTGGTCTCCCACCGCACCCACCACGACCGCATCACCGAGGCCCTGAAGATCATCACTGCCGAAGTCAGGAACATCCCCGCCGCGTAGCCAGCGACGGCCCTGGACCCGGGTGGTGTCCACCTGAGGGACGCCTCCGTCGAATCACGAGTACAAGGAGGACTTTGTGACTATCCATCCCGAATCCCTTCCCGCCAGGGGAACAGCCATCGTGACCGGTGCCTCCTCGGGCATCGGTGCGGCCTACGCACGTCGGCTCGCTGCGGGTGGTCACGATCTGGTGCTGGTGGCGCGTCGCACAAAGCGGCTGCGCGCACTTGCCGCGGAGCTGACCGGGCTGCACGACGTACGCGTGGAAACCGTCGTCGCGGATCTGGGCGATGCCGGTGACCTGGACCGGGTTGCCCGGCGAACCGCTGAGGACGACGTCGAGTTGCTGGTGAACAACGCGGGCATCAACGGCTACGGCCCCGTCGCCGAGACCGATACAGCACTGCTGGAGAAGGTGATGGCCGTGAACGTGGTGGCGCTCACCCGGCTCGCTCGTGCAGCGCGTGCCGGGCATGCTGGCACGCGGCCGCGGCGCCGTGGTGAATGTGGCTTCCACCCTCGCCTTCGCCGGTTCGCTTCCGCCGGACCCGCTGCCGGTGCGGGCGGTCTATGGAGGGACCAAGGGGTACGTGGTCACCTTCAGCCGAAACCTCGCCGCGGAGTTGGACGGTGCGCCGGTTCGTGTCCAGGTGCTGTGCCCCGGGCTGACGGCAACCGAGTTCCATCTCACCCAGGGCCAGGATCCGGTAGCCGGTGATGGAGCGCGCGTACACGACGACGGAGGCATGCCCGTCGAGGACGTGGTGACCGCCTCGCTGAGGGCCTTGGAAACCGGCGAGGTCGTGTGCGTGCCCGGACTGGTCGACGGCGAGGCGGTGGATCGCATCGCCGCGGCGGAATTCGGGCTCCGCTCCTCGTCCACCAGCACACTCGCCCCGCGATACCAGAACCCCGCCCAGCAGTGAGTCCCCGGCCGCCCTTGACAGCCGACCGGAAGAGGCGGAGCCACGGCTCTCAAGTCCGTCTTGCGGAGCCGCCGGGGGCGCTGGGCAGGACGGAGGGCCTCGTTCCGCGAGAGACACGGTTCGAGGCCCTCTGCTCAATCCGCCGGCGCGTGGCTGCTGACGTATGCCTCGGCTTCAAGACCCAGCGGGCCACTGCCGAAGAACCGGTAGTTGACCCTTAACGTTCACCGGGAAGGCCAAGAAGGACCAGGCCATCGCCCGCCTCCTGGTCCGCCGCGTCAAGCGCCTGGACCCGGCCATCGCCCCGGACGGGCGGGGCGAGTTGTTCGTCACCTGGCGCTTCCACGCCGTGTTCACCGACAGCCGCGTGCCTCTGGTCGAGGCCGAAGCCGATCACCGTCGGCACGCGATCGTCGAGCAGGTCTTCGCGGACCTGGAGGACTCCGCACTCGGGCACTTTCCCTCGGGGAAGTTCATGGCGAACGCCGCCTGGCTCCCCCTCGCCGCCCTCGCCCCCAACCTCACCCACGCGCTCGGCACCCTGGCCTCCACCTTCCACACCCGCGCCAGAACCGGCACCATGCGACGCCAACTCCTCCATGTCCCCGCCCGATTGGCAAAGGGCGCCCACACGCTGACCTGGCACTTCCCCGAACACTGTCCCTGGCAGGACGCCTTGGAGAACCTCTGGACAGCCATCGTGCACCGC
>NZ_VJZC01000207.1 GCF_009377185.1 Streptomyces spongiae | reverse complement strand
GACGCCAACACATAATCCTGACCATTCGTCCCCACGAACACACCCGACACCGACCCCCGCACCGACACCGGATCCACACCCGCCCGCTCCAACGCCTCCCACGACGTCTCCAACAACAACCGCTGCTGCGGATCCATCGCCAACGCCTCACGCGGCGAAATACCGAACAACTCCGCATCAAACTCCGCAGCACCCGACAAAAACCCGCCCACATTCACATAAGAACGCCCAGGCCGCCCAGGAACAGGGTCATAAAGCCCATCAACATCCCACCCACGATCCCCAGGAAACGGGACCACACCACCACGACCAGCCGCCAACAACTCCCACAACTCATCCGGAGACGAAACACCACCAGGAAAACGGCACGCCATACCCACAATCGCGACGGGTTCACGGGAGGCCGCGACGAGTTGGCGGTTGCGCTTCTTCAGCGTCTCGGTCTCCTCCACGGACTTCCGCAGGGCCTGGACGACCTTTTCGTACGGTGCGCTCATCGCTGCCTCTGTCAGTCTCGTTCGTCGGAGTCGAAGCCGGAGTCGCCGTCGGCCCCGGGGTCGGCGGCGTCGGTCGCGTCGCCGAGTGCGAGGTTCACCAGGTCGTCGACGGCGAGGTCGGCGATCAGGGTGTCGTCGTCGGGGTTGTCGCCGGACCAGATCGCGTTCTCGTCCTCGAGGCGCCGTTCCGCCTCCTCCGCCTCGGCGAGCAGGGTGCGCAGGCCGGGCAGGAGCCCGGCGTCGCGGAGCCGGGTGAGCGGGGCCGAGGCGAGGACGCGGCGGACGCGTGCCTCGTCTAGGTCCGTCACGTCCTGCGAGGAGGCGCCCGCGGTGTCGCGCTGGAACAGTTCGGTGTGCAGGTGGCGGGCGAGGGCGGACGGGGTGGGGTGGTCGAAGACGAGGGTGGTCGCGAGGCGGAGGCCGGTCGCGGCCATCAGCTGGTTGCGGAGGTCGACGGCGGTCAGGGAGTCGAAGCCGAAGTCCTTGAAGGCACGGTCGGCATCGATCGCGGCCGGCGTCTCGTGGCCGAGCACAGCCGCCACGCGGGACTGCACGAAGTCACCCAGGGCACGCTCGCGTTCGCCGGGCGGCAGGCCGCGCAGTCGTCCGACGAGTTCGCCGGCCTCGGTGGCCGTGCCAGGGGCGCTGCGGGTGGCGTTCGTCGCGTCGGGAAGATCGGCGAGCAGAGCGCTCGGACGGATGAGAGCGAACGCGGTGGCGAAGCGGTCCCAGGAGACGTCCACCACGGCGGTGCAGGGACGGTCGTCGGCGATCACCTGGTCGAGTGCGGCGAGGGCCCCCTCGGACGGCATGGGGCGCAGTCCGGAGCGGCGGATGCGTTCCTCGGCGGCCTGCTCGGCGGCCATGCCATCGCCGGCCCAGGGCCCCCAGGCCACGGACGTGGCCGGCAGACCGAGGGCACGGCGGTGCTGCGCGAGCGCGTCGAGATGCGCGTTGGCCGCGGCGTAGGCCGCCTGTCCGGCGTTGCCGAGGACGCCGGTCACGGAGGAGAACAGGACGAAGAGCCCCAGGTCCCGGTCGGCGGTCAGTTCGTGCAGCAGGTCGGCAGCCTGGGCCTTGCCGGCGAGGGCTTCGGCGAGGTGACGCGGAGTGAGGTCGGTGAGGACGCCGTTGGCAGGGATGCCGGCCGCGTGCACGACGCCGGTCAGCGGAGCGTCCTCGGCGATCCCGTCGATCAGGGCGCCGACCGCGTCGCGGTCGGTCAGGTCGCAGGCAGCCAGGGTGACGCGGGCGCCGAGCGCGGCGAGCTCGTCGCGCAGTTCGGTGGCGCCCGGTGCGCCGGCGCCGCGCCGGGAGGCGAGCAACAGATGCCGGGCACCCCGCTCGGCGAGCCGTCGCGCGAGGTGCCGACCGAGGGCTCCGGTGCCGCCGGTGATCAGTACGGTGCCGCGGATGCCGCCGGCTGCCGCCTGGGACGGTTCCGGGTGGGTGATGCCGTCGGCTGCCGCCGGGAACGGATCTGAGTGGGTGGTGCCGGGGCGGTCGTCCCGGACGAAGCGCGCGGCGAAGACTCCGCCCGCGCGGAGGGCGAGCTGGTCCTCGGACCAGGTGGCGGAACGGCCGTGGGCGAGCAACTGTGCGAGCCGGGTCAGGTCACGCTGTCCGGGCCGGGACGGCAGGTCGGCCAGCCCGCCCCAGATGTCGGGGTGTTCGAGGGCGACGCTGCGCCCGAGCCCCCACAGCTGTGCCTGCGCCGGGTGCTGGAGCGGATCACCGGCGCCGACGGACACCGCGGCCCGGGTCGCGCACCACAGCGGCGCGCCGGTTCCGCCGGCCGCGTCGACCCAGGCTTGGGCGACCAGCAGGGTCAGGCTGGTCGCGGCGGGCGACTGCCCGTCTCCCGTGGGCTGCTCGTCGGCCCAGGCGAGCAGCGACAACGCACCGTCCGGGGCCAGTTCGCGCAGCCGGGAGGCGAGCGCGCTCCGGCTGTCGTGGCTGCCGACGGTCAGGACGGCGACCTGTGCGCCGGAGTCCCGCAGGGTCTGCGCACACTGCTCGACGAGGCCGTCCTGTTCGGCCGTCACCTGCTCCGGGGCGACGACCAGCCAAGTGCCGGTGAGCGCGGCGGCCGGTACACCGACCGGCTTCCAGGTGACCGTGTAGCGCCAGGCGGCGAGTTCGGACTCCTCGCTCTGCCGCCTGCGCCAGTCGGACAGCGCCGGCAGCAGCGAGTCGAGGGAGGCGTCGGGGCTGACGCCGAGCCGGTCGGCGAGCGCGGCGGAGTCGCCGCCGTCGACAAGGTTCCAGAAACCGGTGTCGGTGCCGGTCTGCTGGGCGGCGGTCGGCCGTTGTGCCCGGCGGTCGCGGAGCCAGTAGCGGCGCCGTTGGAAGGCGTAGGTGGGCAGGTCGACGGGCCGGCCGGCTGCGTCGGCGGTGGGATCGGCGGCGGCCGTGACGGCGGCCCAGTCGGTCTTCATACCGCGGACGAACAGGTCGGCCACGGCCGTGAGCAGCGTCTCGGCCTCGGGTCGGCCGGCCCGCAGAGCGGCTGCCGCGGTGACGCGCCCGTCCGAGGCGGACCGGGCGAGCGCGGTCAGGACGGGGTCGGGACCCAGTTCCAGCAGCCGGGTGGCACCCTGGTCGCCGATGGCCGTGGTGAGCGCGTCGTGGAAGCGCACCGGACGTCGCACCTGGTCCACCCAGTAGGCGGCGGACGCCCACTGCGTCGTGACGGGCTCGCCGGTGGCGGTGCTCACGGCGGGGACCGCCGGGCGGCGGTAGGCGATCGTCTCGGCAGCGGTGGCGAAGTCAGCGAGCATCGGGTCCATCAGCGGCGAGTGGAAGGCGTGGCTGACGCGCAGCCGGGACACCCTGCGGCCCTGCCCGCGCGCCACGTCCATCGTCTCGACGACCAGCTGCTCGTCGCCGGAAACCACCACGGACGACGGCCCGTTGACCACGGCGACGGCGATCTGCCCGTTGCCGGTCAGCCCCTTCAGCAGCTCCGTGACCTCGGCCTCCCCGCCCTCCACGGCGGCCATGGCGCCGCCCTCGGGCAGCGCCTGCATCAGGCGGGCACGGGCCGCCACCAGGCGTACCGCGTCCGGGAGTTCGAAGACTCCCGCGGCGTAGGCGGCGGCGAACTCGCCCACCGAGTGGCCGAGCACGAGATCGGGGCGAATGCCCCAGGACCTGAGGAGTTCGACGAGGGCCACCTGCAGGGCGAAGAGGGCAGACTGCGCGTAACCGGTGGCGTTGAGCGGACCGGCGCCGTCCTGCGCGTCGGCGTCGGCGAGGAGTACCTCCCGCAGCGCTTGCGAGAAGCCGGCGTCGGGCCCGAGTTCGGCTTCGAACAGCTCGCACACGGCGTCCAGGGTCTGCGCGAACACCGGGTAGGCGGCGTGGAGTTCCCTCCCCATCCCGGGCCGCCCGCTGCCTTGGCCGGTGAACATCCACGCCGTACGGCCCTCACCGACGGTGCCGGTCACGACCATGGCGGGGCCCGTGGCGGGTGTGCCGTCGGCCGCCAACGCGCCGAGGCCGGAGCGCAGTTGGTCCATGTCGGCACCGAGCACGACGGCGCGGTGGTCCAGCACGGCACGGGTCGTCGCCAGCGCGTACGCGACATCGCCGGGTGCCGGCCCGTCTGCGGAGGCGAGGAAGTGCGTCAGCCGCGCGGCCTGGGCTCGGGTCGCCCGGTCGGTACGGCCGGACAGCACCCAGGGCACGAGAGCAGGGCCGGTGCCGGCGGCCTCCGACACAGGGCTCCGCACGCCGGCCGGCTCCTGCCCGTTCACGGGGTCGGGGGCAGGAGCCTCCTCCAGGATGAGGTGGGCGTTGGTGCCGCTGATGCCGAAGGACGACACGCCGGCCCGGCGCGGGTTCCCGACGGTCTCCCAGTCCCGTGGTTCGGTCAGGAGCCGTACCGCTCCGGAATCCCAGTCGATGTGCTCCGAGGGCCGGTCCACATACAGGGTCCGGGGCAGGTGGCGGGCGCGCAGCGCCATGACCATCTTGATGACGCCTGCCGCGCCGGCCGCCGCCTGGGCATGCCCGACGTTCGACTTGACCGAGCCGAGCCACAGCGGCTGGTCGTCGGTGCGCGCCTGCCCGTACGTCGCCAGCAGCGCCTGCGCCTCGATCGGGTCACCCAGCCGGGTGCCCGTACCATGTGCCTCGACCACGTCCACCTCGGCGGGCGAAACACGGGCGGCCTTGAGGGCCTGGCGGATCACGCGCTGCTGCGACGGTCCGTTGGGCGCGGTGAGCCCGTTCGAGGCCCCGTCCTGATTGACGGCGCTGCCCCGCACGACCGCCAGGACCGGGTGGTTGTTGCGGCGGGCGTCGGACAGCCTCTCCAGGACGAGGACTCCCCCGCCCTCGCTCCAGCCGGTCCCGTCGGCGCTGTCGGCGAACGACTTGCAGTGCCCGTCACCGGCCAGCCCACCCTGCCGTGCGAACTCCAGGAACAGGCCCGGCGTCGCCATCACGGTGGCGCCACCGGCCAGGGCCATGTCGCACTCACCGGCTCGCAGCGCCTGGGCGGCCAGGTGCAGCGCGACCAGGGCCGAAGAACACGCGGTGTCCACGGACACGGCCGGGCCCTCCAGCCCGAACACATACGACAGGCGGCCCGACGCCAAGCTGGGTGCACTGCCCGTCAGCAGGTAGCCGTCGGTCTCCGGGTCGGCGTCGTCGTACTCCCTACCGCTGGCGTACCCGTTGGCGGACACGCCCGCATACACGCCCGTCGCCGATCCCTGGAGCGAGAGTGGGTCGATGCCGGCGCGCTCCAGGGCCTCCCAGGCGGTCTCCAGCAGCAGCCGTTGCTGCGGGTCCATCGCCAGCGCCTCGCGCGGCGAGATCCCGAACAACTCGGCGTCGAACTCGGTCGCGCCGTCGACGAATCCGCCGACCCTCGCCACGCCCTCCAGCGTCTCCATGTCCCAGCCGCGGTCGAGGGGGAACGGAGTGATGCCGTCGCCCCCGGCGGCCACCAGCTCCCAGAGCGCTTCCGGCGAGTCCACACCTCCGGGGTAGCGGCAGCCCATGCCGATGATGGCGATGGGCTCGTCGGCGTGGGCGGCCGTGCCCGGCGCCGTCTCCTCCGTCGTGCCGTCGGCCGACGCTCCGACAAGCTGCTCACGCAGGGAGGCGGCGAGGGCGGCCGGGGTCGGGTGGTCGAAGATGACCGTCACCGGGAGCGTGACGCCGGTGGCGGAGCCGAGACGGTTGCGCAGGTCGACGGCGGTGAGCGAGTCGAACCCGAGGTCCTTGAAGGCACGGGACGCGTCGACCGCGCCCGCGGACGCGTGGCCGAGCACGGCCGCCACCTGCGTCTGCACCAGGTCCAGCAGCTGCCGCTCCTGCTCGGCCGGCTCGAACTCGGCCAGTTTGCGAGCCAGACCTCCCGCAACTCCCGCCCCCGCTTGGTCGGCGGCGCGGCGTCGGCGGTCGGATGCGGGTACGAGGCCCTGCAGGATGCCGGGCAGGCTCTCGCGTACCGCCGCCAGGGCGGACGTACGGAGGGCGACGGGTACGGCGACCGGCTCGTTGACGACGAGCGCGGCATCGAACAGAGCCAGGCCCTCGCCCGTTTCCAGTGCGGGGAAACCCTGCCGGGCCATGCGGGCCAGTTCCGCCTCGCCCTGTGTTCCGCCCATGCCGTTCGCGGTCGCCCACATGCCCCACGCCAGCGACACGGCAGGCAGACCTTGCGCACGACGGACGACCGCCAGGGCGTCGAGAACGTTGTTCGCCGCCGAGTAGGCCGCCTGACCGGCATTGCCCACCACACCGGCGAACGACGAGAACAGTACGAAAGCGGACAGCTGCCGTTCAGCCGTCAACTCGTGCAGGTGCAGGGCCGCTTCGGCTTTCGCGGACACGACCTTGGCCAGCCGGTCCGGCGTGAGGTCAGCGATCAGACCGTCGTCCAGCACACCGGCCGCATGCACCACACCGGACAGGTCCACGCCGTCGATCACGGCACCCAGCGCCGCACGGTCGGAGACATCACACGCGGCCACGGCCACACGCGCACCCAACCGCGTCAGCTCAGCGCTCAGTTCGCCGGCACCCGGAGCGTCGGGTCCGCGCCGGGATACCAGCAGCAGATCCCGCACTCCATGTGCGGCAACCAGATGCCGGGCCACTTCCGCACCCAGACCACCCGTCCCACCCGTGATCAGCACCGTGCCCTCGCCGACCCACGGCGACGGCACCGAGATGACGACCTTGCCGACGTGCTGAGCCTGCCCCAGCAGCCGCAGCGCCTCCGGGACCCTGGACAGGTCGTAGGAGGTCACCCTCACCGGCCGCAGCTCGCTCTGCTCGAACAAATCCAGCAGGGCCGCCCACATCTCGGAGATCCGGTCCGGACCCGCGTCCATCAGGTCGAAAGCCGTGTACGCGACTCCGTGCTCGGCCCGCACCTGTTCGGCGTCGCGAACGTCGGTCTTGCCCATCTCCACGAACCGGCCACCGGAACGCACCAACCGCAGCGAGGCATCCACGAACTCCCCGGCCAGGGAGTCCAGGACCACGTCCACACCCGGCTGGAACCGCTCCTCGAACTCCGTCGTGCGCGACGACGCGATCCGCTCCTGAGCAATCCCCAGGTCGCGCACCACGGGCCACTTCGGCTCACTCGCCGTCGCATACACCTCGGCACCGAAGTGCCGGGCGAGTTGCACGGCGGCCATCCCCACGCCACCGGCGGCGGAGTGGATCAGCAACGATTCCCCGGCCCGCAGACCGGCGAGGTCGACCAAGGCGTAGTAAGCGGTCAGGAACACGATCGGCACGGACGCCGCCTGCTCGAACGACCAGCCCTGCGGAACCCGGGCCAGCAACCGCGCATCGGTGACCGCCGTCGGAGCGAACGCGCCGTGCAGCATGCCCATCACCCGGTCGCCCACGGCGAGGCCGGTCACATCGGGCGCCACCTCCACGACGACACCGGCTCCCTCGTGCCCCAATCGGCCCGCGTCCCCCGGATACATGCCGAGAACGTTCAGTACGTCACGGAAGTTGACGCCGGCGGCCCGCACCGCCACCCGCACCTCACCGGCCCGCAGTGCGCGCGGCTCCTCGGGGATCAGGGCCACCCCGTCCAGCCGCCCCTGAGCCACCACGTCCATCCGCCAGCCCGCACCCGCGCCGACCGGCGGCACGAGCACGCCGCCCGACCCCATCCGAACCATGCGCGGAACCCATACCTGGCCGTTCCGCACGGCGAGTTGGTCCGCGTTGTCGTTGATCAGGGAGGCCACGGAGGTCAGGTCGGTGATGTTATCGACGTCGAGGAGGGCGAAGCGGCCGGGGTGCTCGTTCAGGGCGGAGCGCAGCAGGCCCCAGACGCCGGCGGTGGACGGGGCGGGGGTCTCGTCCGAGGTCACGGCGACGGCGCCGGAGGTCAGGATCACCAGGCGGGAGTCGGCGAGCCTCGGTTCGGCGAGCCACTGCCGCACCACGGTCAGCGACGAGGCGAGGACGTCGGCGACGGGGCCGTCGACGACGGGCAGCAGGACCCTGCGCGGGGTGTCGGCCATGGCGTCCAGGGCTGCGAGCAGCGCGTCCAGGTCGGGGTGGACCGGGACGTCGAGGCCATGCTGCGACGCGCCGATGACGACGGTGTCAGCGGCATGTCCCTCGGCCGCGGTCGGCACGCCGGGGGCCCACTGCACTCGGTAGAGGTGCTCGGCGCCCTGCCTCGACTGCTGGGCGGCGAGTGCGGTCGTCGAGACGGGGCGCAGCAGGAGGGAGTCGATGCCGGCGACCGGTTCGCCCGTCGCGTCGGCGACGCGCAGGCCGATCTCGCCCTCACCGTGGATGCTCAGCCGGGCCCGGACGGACGAGGCGCCGACGGCCGTGAGGGTCACGCCGGACCACAGGAACGGCAGGAGCGCGGTCCCGTCGCTGCCGCCGCGCAGGGCGAGGACGTGGAGCAGGGTGTCGAGGAGGGCGGGGTGGAGGCCGAAGGAGGCGGCTTCGCCCGCGACGGATTCGGGGAGGGTGGCCTCGACATACCAGTCGTCGGCGTTCCGCCACACGCGGGTGATGCCCCGGAAGGCGGGGCCGTAGTGGAGGCCGACGTCGGCGAGTCGGTCGTGGAGGCCGGCGAGGTCGGTGGGCTCGGCCTCGGCGGGTGGCCAGGCACGCAGGTTCCAGGGGTCGTCGGGCGTGGTGCGGTCGCTCACCGTGCCGGTGGCGTGCAGGGTCCACGCCTGTTCGGTCTCGGCGTCCTCGGCGCGGGAGAAGACGCGCACCGTGCGGCGGCCGTCGTGGGTGGGGGTGTCGATGACGATCTGGACCTGGGCGGCGCCGTGGTCGGGGAGGATCAGCGGGGCCTGGAGGGTGAGTTCGTCGAGGTGGTCGCAGTCGACGCGCAGGCCGGCCTGGACGGCGAGTTCGACGAGGGCGGTGCCGGGGACGACGGCGAGTCCGCCGACCAGGTGATCGGCAAGCCAGGGGGTGGTGGCGGCGGACAGGCGGGCGGTGAGCAGGACGTTGTCCGAGCCGGCGACGGCGACAGCGGCGCCCAGCAGCGGGTGTCCGGCGACACCGAGGCCGAGCCCTCGGGCGTCGGCGGCGGCCCGGGGGGCGTCGAGCCAGTAGCGGTGCCGCTGGAAGGCGTAGGTGGGCAGGTCGGTACGGCGGGCGCCGGTGCCGGTGAACACGGCGGCCCAGTCGGCGGCAGCGCCCCGTACGAACATCTCGGCGAGTGCGGTCAGCACCGACTGGGATTCGTCGCGGCCCTCGCGGAGAGTGGCCACGGCGGTGGTGTCGGGAGCGGCGGTCTGGACGAGGCCCGTGAGGACGGGGTCGGCGCCGATCTCGAGGAAGCGGGTGACGCCGAGTTCGGTGGTGGCGGTGCGCACCGCGTCATGGAAGCGTACGGCGTCCCGGACCTGCCGTACCCAGTAGTCGGGGCTCGCCCAGTCGTCGCCGTCGGCGATCCCTCCGGTGAGGGTGCTGACGGCGGGGATGACGGGGCGGCGGTGGCCGATGCCCACGATGGTCCGGGCGAACTCGTCGGCCATGGGGTCCATCAGCGGCGAGTGGAAGGCGTGGCTGACCCGAAGGCGGGTCACCCGCAGTTCCCGTTCGCGGGCCGCCTCCATGACCTGCTCAACGGCCTGCTCGGTGCCGGAGACCACGACGGCGCGCGGCCCGTTGACTGCGGCGATGACCGCCGGGCCGTCAGTGGCGGCCAGGAGTGCTGTGGCCTCGGTCTCGTCGGCCTCGATCGCGGCCATCGCACCACCGTCCGGGAGCGCCTGCATGAGCCGCGCACGGGCCGCCACCAGGCGTACGGCGTCGGGGAGTTCGACGGCACCGGCGGCGTGCGCGGCGACGATCTCGCCGATCGAGTGGCCGATCACGATGTCGGGTTCGGCCCCCCAGCCGCGCAGTAGGGCGACCAGGGCCGCTTCGACGGCGAAGATGGCGGTCTGGGCGTAGCCGGTGCGCTCCAGGAGAGCCGCCCCGGCTGTGCCGGGGTCGGCGAAGCACACGTCGCGCACGGGCGCGTCGAAGCCGGGTGCGCCGTCGAGTTCGGCGTCGAGCAGGGCGCAGATCTCGTCGAAAGCGCGGGCGTACACGGGGTGAGCTGCGTACAGTTCGCGACCCATGCCGGGGCGCTGGCTGCCCTGACCGGTGAAGAGCCAGGCGGTACGGCCCTCGGTGACCGTGCCCTTGACGGCTGCGGCAGTGCCGGTGATGCCGGTGATGTCGGTGATGTCGGTGATGTCGTCGAGAGCGGCGCGCAAGGTGGCGCGGTCGGGGCCGAGGACGACGGCCCGGTGGTCGAGGACGGAGCGCCCGGCGGCCAGGCTGTGGCCGATGTCGAGGGCGGAGGCGTCGGATCCGGTGATGTGGGCGGCGAGGCGTTCGGCCTGGGCCTTGAGCGCGGTGGCGCCGCGGGCGGTGAGGATCCAGGGGACGCAGGGCAGGTCGTGGGTTCCCCCACTGGTGTTCCCGGTGTTCCCGGTGTTCCCGGTGTCCCCGGTGTCCCCGGTGTCCCCGGTTTCGTCGGCTGAGGGTTCGGGGGCTTCCTCGAGCACGAGGTGGGCGTTGGTGCCGCTGATGCCGAAGGACGACACGCCGGCCCGGCGGGGGTGCCCGTTGGCGGACCATGACCGGCCTTCGGTGAGGAGCCGGACGGCGCCGGCCGACCAGTTGACGTGGGAGCTGGGCCGTTCCGCGTGCAGGGAGGGCGGCAGGTGGCGGGCGCGCAGCGCCATGACCATCTTGATGACGCCTGCCGCGCCAGCTGCCGCCTGGGTGTGCCCGATGTTGGACTTGACCGAGCCGAGCCAGAGGGGGTTGTCCTCGTCCCGTCCCTTGCCGTAAGTGGCGAGCAGGGCCTGCGCCTCGATGGGGTCGCCGAGCCGGGTGCCGGTGCCGTGCGCCTCGACAGCGTCCACGTCCGCGGTGGTGAGCCGGGCGGCATCCAGCGCGCGGCGGATGACACGCTGCTGGGACGGCCCGTTGGGCGCGGTGAGGCCATTGGACGCGCCATCCTGGTTGACGGCGCTGCCCCGGATCACGGCGAGCACTGGGTGGCCGAGTCGCCGGGCCTCGGAAAGGCGTTCCAGGACGAGGACGCCCGCGCCCTCCGCCCATCCGGTGCCGTCCGCCTCCTCGGCGAAGGACTTGCAGCGCCCGTCGGCGGCGAGTCCGCCCTGCCGGGAGAACTCCACGAACGTGGCGGGAATGGCCATGACCGTCACACCGCCCGCCAGCGCCGTCGTGCACTCGCCGGAGCGCAGGGACTGGCAGGCGAGGTGCAGGGCGACGAGGGACGAGGAGCAGGCGGTGTCGAGGGTGACGGCGGGGCCCTCGAAACCGAAGACGTAGGCGATACGGCCGGAGAAGACGCTGCCGGCGTTGCCGTTGCCGAGCAAACCGGCGACGTCCTTGGGCACTTCCTGCAACCGGGAGGCATAGTCGTGGTACATCAGCCCGGCGAAGACGCCGGTGGCCGTGCCACGCAGGGACAGCGGATCGATCCCGGCGCGTTCGAGGGCCTCCCAGGACGTCTCCAGCAGCAGCCGTTGCTGCGGATCCATCGCCAGGGCCTCACGAGGGCTGATGCCGAACGCCTCGGCGTCGAACTCGGCGGCCTCGTGCAGGAAGCCGCCCTCCCGGGTGGCCGAGGTGCCGG
The DNA here is from genome assembly GCF_009377185.1 of Streptomyces spongiae. Lineage (GTDB taxonomy): Bacteria > Actinomycetota > Actinomycetes > Streptomycetales > Streptomycetaceae > Streptomyces > Streptomyces spongiae. The sequence continues at coordinate 3,704 of NZ_VJZC01000207.1, read as the reverse complement.
CCGCCCGCTCCGGGTCTGTGGCGAACAGGGCCTCCATGTCCCAGCCGCGGTCGGCGGGGAACGGTGTGATGCCGTCCCCGCCGCCGCTCACCAGCCCCCACAGGTCCTCCGGCGAGGCAACACCGCCCGGGAAGCGGCAGCCCATCCCGACGATCGCGATCGGCTCGTGGTCCTTGTCCTCGGCATCACGCAGACGAAGGTGGGCGTCCTGGGCGTCGGCGATCGCACGCTTGAGGTATTCGCGGAGTTTTTCCTCGTTCGCCATCTGTTCCTTGTCCTTCGAAAGAGCGCGGAGAGCCGAATCAGGGGGGAGCGTTCCGAGATCGCCGGGGCGAACGGTCAGTCGGCCACCCAGGGCTTGTCGTCGAGCAGCGCGAAGAGCTCGTCGTCGGTGGCGTTGTCGAGTTCGACGCGGTTGCCGTCGTCCGCGTCCTGGTTGCCGCCGTCTGTGGCTCCCGCCGACCAGGTGGCGAGCAGTTGCTGGAGCCGGTCACCGATCGCCGCGTGCGTGTCATCGTCAGCCGCCGGCGCGGTCTCGGCGAGGACCGTGCCGAGCTTGTCCAACTCGCCCATGAGAAAAGCCGTGTCACCGTCGTCGGAGAGAGCCAGTTCCGCGCTGATGTGGTCGCGGAGGGACAGGATGGTGGGGTGGTCGAAGATGAGGGTGGCGGGCAGCTGCAGCCCGGTCACACGGTTCAGTCGGTTGCGCAGATCCACCGCGGTCAGCGAGTCGAAGCCCAGCTCCTTGAACGCGCGCGACGCATCCACCGCCCCGGCCGACCCATGGCCCAGTACCCCGGCCACCTCGGTCAGCACCGTGTCCAGCAGCACACGGTCCCGTTCCGCCGGGCCCAGACCACGCAACCGCTCCACCAAACCAGTGCCGGCGGCGCCACCCGAAGCGGCAACCCTCCAGCGCCGCCCGGCTGTCGGCACCAGGTCCCGCAGTACGAACGGCACCTGGCCGCTTCCGGCCGCGAGTGCGGACGTGCGCAGGGCGACGGGGACGGCGAGTGGCTCATTGACAGCAAGCGCCGTGTCCAGCAACGCCAACGCCTCGGCCACGGCCAGAGGCGTGAATCCCCCACGCCGCAACCGCGTCACATCCTCCTGCGCCAGTCGGCCCCCCATACCGGTCTCCCACATGCCCCATGCCAGCGACACGGCCGGCAGACCCTGAGCCCGGCGAGCGACCGCCAGCGCGTCCAGCACGTTGTTCGCCGCCGAGTACGCCGCCTGCCCGGGATTACCCACCACACCCGCGAACGACGAGAACAACACAAACGCCGACAACTTCCGGTCAGCGGTCAACTCATGCAGATGCAGCGCCGATACGGCCTTCGCCGCCAGCACACCCGCCAACCGCTCCGCCGTCAGATCCGCAATCAGACCGTCGTCCAGGACACCCGCCGCATGCACCACACCCGACAGATAAACACCCTCGAGAACAGCAGCCAGCGCCTCACGGTCAGCCACATCACACGCCCGTACGCTGACCCTCGCACCCAACTCCTCCAGCTGCCCGGCAAGTTCACCCGCATCGGGGGCTTCAATCCCGCGCCGGGACACCAGCAGCAGATCCCGCACACCATGCACGGTGACCAGATGCCGGGCCACTTCCGCACCCAGACCACCCGTACCACCCGTGATCAGCACCGTCCCATCGCCGCTCCACGGCGACGGCACCCGCGCCTCACCGGCCCCGGAAACCATCCGCACCAGACGCGGCACCCAGACCTCACCAGCACGAAGAGCAAGCTGCGGCTCATCCAGAGGAGAGAGCCGCTCGGCGAGCGCGCGGTACGAAGCGGCCGTCCTGTCGACATCGGCCAGCACCACACGCCCGGGATGCTCACTGATCGCCGACCGGACCAGACCCCACACCCCGGCACCGGCCAGATCCGGCGTCTCGGCTCCGCTGACAGGATGCAGGGCAACCGCACCACTGGTCAGCACGACCAGAGGCGTGTTGGCCCATCGCTCCTGTGACAGCCAAGTCCGCATGGCACCCAGGACATCAGCAACCGGGCTCAGGACATCACCAGAGTTCGCCGCCACGCTCAGCCCGACGACCGACGGCGCGACCTCACCGGCATCCACAGCGCCAACAAGAGCGGCAAGATCCGCATAATGCCTCACCGGCACGCCCGACTCGCGCCAAGCCGCCGTCTCCACATCACCGACCACCGCCCAATGCTCGGCACACGCACTCTCTTGCCGACGGCCAACAGGCGCCGGGCCCCACTCGAGACGGAACAGACCGTCCGGGCCCGTCGCAGCCCGCACCACATCGGCAGCCGACACAGGACGCAGTGCCAGCGAGTCGACGACCGCCACCGGCGCACCCACCGCATCACTGACATACAGCGAATACGCATCCGCCCCGCACGGCGTCAGCCGGGCCCGCACCACACCCGCACCCACCGAGTACAACGACACACCGGACCACGAAAACGGCAACAGCGCACCCTGCCCCTCACCGGCACGCACAGCCAGAGCATGCAGCACCGTGTCCAACAGCGCCGGATGCAACCCGAAGGCCGCTACCTCACCCGCCACCGGCTCAGGCAGGACCGCCTCGACGAACAGGTCATCACCCGACTCCCACACGCGCTCCAGGCCCCGGAAACCAGGGCCATAGGACAGCCCGGACTCATCGAGCACGTCATAAAGACCGTCGAGAGCCAGCTCACCGGCACCGGCCGGCGGCCAGGAACCCAACCCGGCCGCCCCCGCGGGACCCGCGCCCCCATCGTCCACAACACCCGTGGCATGCAGAGTCCAGGGCTGGTCGGAAGCCGCGTCATCGGGTCGGGCATACACCTGCAGCGCCCTGCCCTTCCCACCGTCCGCCTCCGCCGGCTCGACAGTGATCTGGACCGTCACGCCCGAGTCGGGCGGCAGCACCAGCGGCGCCTGGATCACGAGTTCGGCCAGCCGGCCACAGCCGGCACGGTCACCGGCCTGAAGACCCAGTTCGACGAACACCGTGCCCGGCACCACGACACTGCCTGCCACCACGTGATCCGCGAGCCACGGATGAGTACCCACCGACAGCCGCGACGTCAGCAACAGCGTGCCCGAACCGGCCACACTGACCGCCGCACCGAGCAACGGATGATCCGTCGCAGCCAGACCAAGACCACGCGCATCAGCAGCCGCACGAGCCGGCTGCAACCAGTACCGCTGCCGCTGGAACGCATACGTCGGCAGGGAAACGTCACGGGCCCCGCTGCCCGCGAACAGGGCGGCCCAGTCGACGTCGGCCCCCCGGACGTACAGCTCGGCGACGGCGGCGAGGAAGGTCTCGACCTCGGGCAGGCCCTTGCGCAGTACGGCGAAGGACGGCCCGGACTCCGGGTCGGTGAGCCCGCTCAGTACCGGGTCCGGGCCGATCTCCAGCAGCCGCCCGGCAGCTAGCGATCCGGTGACGGTGCGCAGGGCGTCATGGAAGAGGACCGGCCGGCGCACCTGCTCGACCCAGTAGGAAGGGGTGGCCCAGTCGGACTCGCCGACGGTCTCACCGGTGACGGACGAGGCCGCCGCGACAACAGGCCGGCGGTAGGTGACCTGTTCGGCGATCCTCGTGAACTCCTCAAGCATCGGCTCCATGAGCGGGGAATGGAACGCGTGCGACACCCGCAGACGCGTCACCCGGCCACCACGCTCACGCACAGCCGCCATCACCTGCCCGACACCTTCCT
>NZ_VJZC01000206.1 GCF_009377185.1 Streptomyces spongiae | reverse complement strand
CGCGCCCACCGTCCACGGATCCGCGCACGCCGCACCGCGGCAGCGGACGCCGGTCACCCCGGGCGGCGGTCCGACCAGACTGCCCGTGCGCGACACCCGCCAGGAGCGGCCCACCCCGGCCGACGCCCTGCCCGGCATCCGCCCCGAAGACCGGCGGGCCGTCCTGGACAACACGTCCACGCCCCCCACCCCGCGCACCGGCGCGGTACGCGGCACCATCGGCAAGCCCCGGCTGCCCCGGCGGCGCGCCCAGGAACACATGGTGCCCGAGCTACGCGGCGGCCCCGCGCCCACGCCCCGCCAGGACCCCGACCACTACGTCAGTCACGACCCCGGTCTGATGGCCGCCTTCCAGCGGGGGATCGGCCTTGCGGAGGCCCGCCACATGGAGCCGGCCCCTATGGACCCGGACCCCATGGGGACGGCCCACATGGAGTCGGCCCACATGGAGCAGGCGCACACCGACACCGGGTTCCCTTCCGACGTGAGCCACATGGATGTCCTCCACACCGACGTGCGCCACGCGGAGCGCGCACTCCGGGACGCCCCGCACACGGACACCGCACCCTCCTTCGGCGCTCGGCGTCCGGACACCACCCCCACAGCGGTCCCGCCGTCCCTGGACGCGGCCGACCCCACCGCCCGGCACGACGGGAGCACACCCACCGGATGACGACCTCTCTCCCCACCCCCTCCGCTCCCGCGGACCTTCGTACCCCAAGGAGTCGATCCACCATGGCGAGCGACGCGCCGACCGGTCATGTATCCGATCTCGACTGGCTGATGAGCGGCCTCGTGCAGCGCGTACCGCACACCACGAGCGCGGTGCTCCTCTCCTGCGACGGGCTCGTGAAGTCCGTCCACGGCCTCGACCCGGACAGCGCCGACCACATGGCCGCGCTGGCCTCGGGCCTCTACTCCCTCGGCCGCAGCGCGGGGGTCCGCTTCGGGGACGGCGGCGATGTGCGCCAGGTCGTCGTCGAACTCGACTCGACCCTGCTGTTCGTGTCCACGGCCGGCTCCGGCACCTGTCTCGCCGTCATGGCCGGACGCGAGGCCGACGCGGCGGTGCTCGGCTACGAGATGGCGATGCTCGTCAAGAGCGTCCGCCCGTACCTGATGACAGCGCCCAGGCAGCCCGCCGCCGAACCCTCGGCGTTGAGGCCTTGAGCGTGGCCGCGACCGGCGACGGGCCCTGGCTCGACGACGCGGCCGGCCGGCTGGTGCGCCCCTACACGGTCAGCAACGGCCGGACCCGGCCGACCACCGCGCTCGACCTCCTGACGCAGGTGATGGCCACCGGCACCACCCCTTTCGGCTACCTCGGCCCCGAGCACGCCCAGGCACTCGACCTGTGCCGGGCGCCCGTCTCGGTCGCCGAGGTGGCCGCGCACCTCAAGCTGCCGGCGGCGGTCACCAAGGTGCTCCTGTCCGATCTGGTCGACTGCGGGGCCCTCACCGAGAGGCCCCCGGCCTTCCACAACCCCACTGACCGGTCCCTCCTGGAGGCAGTGCTCGATGGACTACGACGACAGCTCTGACCCTTTCCCCACCGCGCTCAAAATCCTGGTGGCGGGCGGTTTCGGAGTCGGCAAGACCACCTTCGTCGGCGCGGTGAGCGAGATCGCGCCGCTCAGCACGGAGGAACTGCTCACCACGGTGAGCGCCGCGACCGACAGCCTCGACGGGATCGAGAACAAGGTCGAGACGACCGTGGCCATGGACTTCGGTCGCATCACCCTCGACCCGGAACACGTGCTCTACCTGTTCGGCACCCCCGGCCAGCAGCGGTTCTGGTTCATGTGGGACGAACTCTCCGAGGGCGCGCTCGGCGCGGTCATCCTCGCCGACACCCGCCGCCTTGAGGACTGCTTCGCCGCCGTCGACTTCTTCGAGCAGCGCGGCCTCCCCTTCATCGTCGCGATCAACGAGTTCGACGGCTCGTTCCGCTACGACGCGGAGGAGGTCCGCGCGGCCATCGATCTCGACCCCGAGATCCCGGTCGTGTGCTGCGACGCCCGGATCTCCAGCTCGGGCGTGCAGACCCTGCTCACGCTGGTCCGGCACCTCCTCGCCCACACACCCGCGCACGCTCCGAGCCACGGAGCCCACACATGAGGAACGACATGAGCCGTGGAGCGCGGCCATGAGCTACGACCCGACCCGTCCGTCCGGCCGACTGTTGCTGACCCCCGAGGACCGGGACGCCCCGGCGCGTGTACGACGGTTGCTCCTGCTGGGCCTCGGCGCACACCCGGAACCCGACTGCGGCTTCGATGTATTCGCGCAGCGGCTCGCGGAGATCGCCTCGGCGCCGTACGCGATGGTCACCTTCATCGACGAACACCGGCAGTTCTTCGCCGGACTGCACACGCCCGACGGCATCCTCGTCGAGGCGGAGGGCGTCGAGACCATGGTGTCCCGCCATATGCCCCGCGAGTTCGGCTTCTGCCCCCATGTGGTGGTCCGACGCAAGGCACTGGTCCTGGAGGACGTGCGCGAGTATCCGCGGTTCGCCGGAAACCCGATCGTGGACGAGGTCGGCATCCGCTCCTACCTCGGCGCCCCGCTCATCGACCGCACGGGCATCGCCCTCGGCACGGTCTGCGTCGCCGACGTCACCCCGCGCCCGTGGGGACGGGCCGGTCTGGAGACCATCAAGGCGATGGCCGCCGAACTCGTCGAGCAGTTCGAACGCCGGGAGCCGTTCCCCTAGGGCGCCCTGGCCCGACCGGAAACCGGCGCCCGTGGTCATCCCGACGTGAACCGTACGGTCTCGGTGTCCCCTTCGGGGAACGTGATCCGTGCCTCGTCCTCGTCCACCGCGCAGAGCACCGACTCCCGTAACGCCTCCGGATGGACGGTGTCCCGGGTCAGCGCGAGCAGCGTGACGAAGATTCCGCTGCCACTGGGCAGACCGGCGCCGCACCGCAGGTACGGCGTCGCCGAGTGCGGGCCGAACGCATTGGCCTCCACCTCGCGCGCGATGCCCGCGTCCGCGTCCCAGCCGTGGAGGGCGACCACCGCGCTCGTCAGCCCGTGCGCGGTCCGCACCAGCGCCCAGCCCGCTCCCCGCTCGGCCGACGGACGGTTCCGGTCCCCGACCGCGTACCCGCCCTCCCGGACCGCCGCACCCGCCGGGGCGTGCACCCGGTGCACCCGGATCTCCCACGGCCCCCGCAGCACGCTCCTCGTCTCGATCGGGAACGCGGCCTCCTCGCCCGGCAGTTGGGCCTCGTACCGGGACGCCGCCATCTGCCCGGCGCACCGCAGGGGCCGTATCGCGCGCCGGCGCGACGGGGTGCCGTCCGGCGCGAGGAGCGCCAGATGGCCGTCCACGTTGCGCTCCCGGGCGTGCGACCCCGCCTCGGGCGCGGTCGCCGTCGAGTAGCCGAAGCGGGTGGCGTGCGGATCGTCGTCGGCGGGATCCGCCGGCGAGCTGCCGTGGTTGACGAGCCGTACGATCCCGTCGTGCCGGGTGCCGTGCAGCAGCCAGCCCGGCGCCGGGAGCGCGGTGTACTGGTCGGACTCCTCGACGGGCAGCGGCTGTTCGCGCTCCCGCCACACCGGGTGGTCCGCGGGGAGCAGCAGCCCCAGGAAGCCGGTGCCGGCCCCGTACGGCGAGCCCGGCCCCGATGACGCCTGGGTCGTGGGCAGGAACGTGCCGTACCAGCCGAGCGGCAGCAGCCCGCGTTCGTCGGGCACGCCCCGCTCCACGAAGTGCCGTACGGTTCCCGAGGCGAGACGCCGGGTCAGCCCCGGGGCGAGCGGGGTGCAGCCCGCCAGGGCGCCCAGCCACACGGGGGCGGCCGCGGCGAAGCGGTACGTCAGGGAGCGGCCGTGGTGGACGGGCGCGCCGTCCGCGCCGAAGAACCGCGGGTAGGTGGCGAGGAACTCGGTCAGCCGCCTGCGGTAGACCCGGCCGCGACCGCCGTCGTCGCCGCCCGTCATCCGGGACCACAGCAGCGGATACAGGTGCAGGGCCCAGGCGTTGTGGTAGTCGAAGGTGCGGCCGTCGCCGTCGGTGTACCAGCCGTCGCCGACGTACCAGTCCTCGAGGCGGTCGAGGCCGGTCTCGATGTCCTCCTGCCGGTACGGCGCCCCGACCGTGGCCAGGAACTGCTCGGCGACCACCTGGAAGAGCCGCCCGTGGTCGTCCACCGTACGGCGGCCCACGAAGCCCCACAGCCAGTCCACGAGTTGTTCCCGTACCTCGGGGGCGAGCCGCTCCCAGATCCACGGACGCGTCTCGTGCAGTCCGACCGCGATCGCCGCCGCGTGAGCCATCTGCGGCGAGCAGTCGGTGAGTTCGGGCCAGGCCTCGCCGCTGTCACGGTCCGAGCCCGTTGTCAGACCCCGCACGTAACGTTCGGTGAGGCGGGGATCCACGGCCCCGCCGGCTCCCGCGATCCGGAAGGCGGCCAGCAGGAACGAGCGGGCGAAACCCTCTAGTCCGTCCGCGACCACACCCGACGTCGAGCCGCGGCCGGGCAGCCGGTACTGCGCGAAACCGGGTGTCGCGTACGGGAACAGCGCTTCGAGTTGCCGGTCGGCGAGCACCTCCCAGTGCTCGCGGGTCCAGCCGGTGAACGGGGAAAGGACGCGGTCGGTGGGCGGCAGGGCCATGTGCGGTGCGGGCAGCATGACGGGTTTCCGGCTCCTTGGCAGTGGGGTTACCTGGTCAGGGTGGTGCCTCTCAGGAGGAATACGGCAAGCGGCGGCGATGGGATCAATACGGCGCACACAAGATCGTGAATGCCTGGCGGATACCCGTCCTGCGCCCCGTCCTGGACGGATTCCCTGTTACGGGATACTGTCCCGAATATGGGAAATGATCGTGCTGATGACGTCGTGCTGCAGGCCGTCGACGCCCGGCTCGCCCGGCGGCTCGGCGAGCTGAGGGCCCGGCAGGGCTGGTCGCTGGAGGACCTGGCGGAGCGCAGCGGAGTGAGCCGTTCGGCTCTGTCGCGGGCCGAGCGCGGCGAGACCAGCCCCACGGCCGCACAGCTGAACCGGCTCTGCAACGTGTACGGGCGGACCATGTCCCAGCTCCTGAGCGAGGTCGAGTCCGAGCCGGTCACGGTCGTACGGGCGGCCGAGCAGCCCGTCTGGGAGGACAGCGCCTCCGGGTTCGTACGGCGGTCCGTGTCGCCGCCGTACCCGGGGCTGCGGGGTGAACTGGTCGAGGGGCGGCTCGTCGCGGGCGCCGACATCGCGTACGACAGGCCACCGGTGTCCGGCCTCGAACAGCACCTCTGGGTCCTGGACGGGACGCTGCACTTCACTGCCCAGGACGTCGAGCACCACCTGGCCGCCGGGGACTGTCTGCGGCTGCGGGTGTGGGGGCCGACGCGGTTCCGTTGCCCCGGACCGGACGACGTGCGGTACGCGCTGGCGGTCGTGCTGCCATGACGGCCGTATCCCGGCTCGACGGGGCCGAAGTGGCGGCCCGCGCCGAGGAGTTGGCCGACCTGTTGGCCGACACCGTGCACGGCGGAGCCTCGATCGGCTTCCTCGCACCGCTCGACCGCGCGGCGGGCCTCGCCTGGTGGAAGGGGCGCGCGACGGAGGTGTCCGCCGGCGCACTCGCCGTGTGGGCCGCATGGGACGGGGGCCGGGTGGTCGGGACCGTCAGCCTCGCCTTCCCGGACAAACCCAACAGCCGCCACCGCGCCGAACTGGTCAAACTGATGGTGCACCGCGACGCGCGCGGCCGTGGGCTCGGCCGAACGCTGCTGGCCACCGCCGAACGCGCGGCGGCGGAGGCCGGAATCACCCTGCTGCACCTGGACACCGAGACCGACAGCCCGGCCGAGCGTCTGTACCTCGCAGCCGGCTGGACCCGGCTCGGCGCGATCCCCGACTACGCGGCGAGCCCCACCGGTGTGCTGCGGCCGACGACGATCTACTACAAGCGAGTCGGGACCCCTGCTCACGCCGGATGACCGGTGACCGGTGACCGGTGACCGGTGAAGGGTGAAGGGTGAAGGGTGACCGGTGGCGGGTGGCGGCTGACGGGCCGGTGACGGCGGGGTGATTGTCAGTGGCGACCGCTACGGTGCGTCTCATGCCGGATGCCGAAGACGTACGACGTGTCGCCCTCTCCCTGCCGGACACGGCGGAGAAGATCGCCTGGAGCATGCCCACGTTCCGGGTGGCGGGGAAGATGTTCGCCACGCTGCCCGAGGACGAGACCTCCATCGCCGTGCGCTGCCCCAAGGAGGAGCGGGACGAGCTGGTCCTGGCCGAGCCGGACAAGTTCTGGATCGCCGACCACGAGGCGGGCTTCGCCTGGGTACGGGTCCGTCTGACCGCCCTGGAGGACGAGACCGAGCTGCACGACATCCTCGCCGACTCCTGGAGACAGGCGGCGCCGTCCAGACTGCTGGAGTCGTACCCGGAGCTGGGGCTGCCGACCGCGGGCGGAGACCGCCGGGTGTGAGCCGAAGCGAAGGGGAAGCGTCGGGGGAGTGTCAGGAGCGGACCCGCGCCCCCGCACCCGCCAGGAAGCCCGTGATGCGTTCCCGCAGCGACCGGGCGTCGAGTCCGTGCGCGGCCACGTGCTCCTCGACCGTCCCGTACCGCCGCAGCTCCCCGCGCCCGACCCCGAGCCCCAGCACCCGGTGCGGGGCGTCGGCGAGCGCGTCGTTCGCGGCGGCCGTGGAGGTACCGGCCAGATACGGTTCGACGAGGACGACATCCGCTCCGGCCGCCTCCGTGGCGCGACGCAACGAGGCGGCGTCGAAGGGGCGCACGGTGGTGGCGTACAGGACGGTCACGTCGAGTCCCTCTGTGGCGTCGAGCACGGCGTCGAGCAGCGGCCCCACGGCGACGACAACACCGCCACGCCCCTCACGGACGGTGAGGAAGCGTGCGCCGTCCACCGCGAGCCCCCGCTGGTTGGACTGCACGGACAACCGCACGTACACCCTGTCGTCGCCCGCTCCCACCGCGTGCCGCAACAGTGTCTCGGCCTCGTCGGGGTGCCCCGGGACGTGCACGGTCCAGCCGTCCAGTGTGTCCAGCAGGGCCACGTCACCGGGCGACATGTGCGTGAAGCCCCCGGCGGGCCAGTCGAACGACGCGGCGGCACTCACGAGCACCGCGCCCACGTCCTGGTGACCGAGATCCAGCTTGACCTGCTCGAAGGGCCGCTCCACCAGGAAGCTGGCGAAGGTGTGCACCACGGGCCGCATCCCGGTCAGTGCCAGTCCCGCACCGGCTCCGACCAGCAACTGCTCGCGGATGCCGACGTTGATCACCCGGTCCGGGTGCTTGCGCTCCGCCTCCGCGAAGCCGTCCGTGCCGATCTCGGCGAGGACGACCGCGACGCGCGGGTCCTCGTCGAGCAGCCGGGAGACGACGGGGGCGAATCGGTCACGCATGGTGTCCATGGGGTGGGTTTCCCTTCGGGGCTATGAGGGCGTGCAGGTCTATGAGGGCGTGGTGTTCCTGGGCCTCAGGCGTCCTTGGGCCTCAGAGGTTCTTGGACCTCAGATGTTCTTGGGCTCGACGCGGGCGACGACCACGCGGGGCCGGCCCGGATGCGGCGCGGTGAACGCGGCGTACAACGCCTCGTGATCACGCCCGTCGACGGTCTCGGCGGACCAGCCGGCCGCCTCGAACCGCGCGGCGATGCCGCCCGGCAGCGCGTGGCTGGCGGAGGCGTTGTCGACCACGACGGTGTGCAGCCGGTCGAGACCGGCCGGCCCGGCATACGCGATGGCCTCGTGGTTGCTGCCCTCGTCCAGCTCCGCGTCCCCGATCAGCACCCACACGCTCGGCTCGTCGAGCCCCTGGGCCCGCAGCCCCAGCGCCGTTCCGACCGCGAGGGGAAGCCCGTGCCCGAGCGATCCGCTCCCGATCTCGGCGCCCGGTACGAGGACCCGGTCCGGGTGATGGCCGAGCGGCGAGTCGTACGAGCCGAACTCCGGCAGCCACTCGACGGGCAGGAATCCCTTGGCGGCGAGCACCGCGTAGTACGCCATGGGCCCGTGCCCCTTGGACAACAGGAACCGGTCCCGCTCCGGATCCGCCATCCGCTGCGGTCCCACCCGCAGCACCCGGTCGTAGAGAACCCACAGCACGTCCAGCGTGGACGTGGCCGCGGGACCGTGCTTTTCGTCGCCCGTCATCAACCCCATAAGACGGGGCAGGTCGGTGTACGTGTGGCTTGCGCGTTCCGCTGTGATCGACATACGACGATCGTGCAACCTCAACCAAACTTCAGGTCAAGCGCCGCTTCGCCCTCCGGGTCACGCGTTAACGAGTGCGCGACCACCGGCCCGAGTGCGGTATTGTTTCCGTGCGCGTTGGAGCCGGGGAAAGTCCAGGTCAGACGGGCAACGGGACGTGGCGCAGCTTGGTAGCGCACTTGACTGGGGGTCAAGGGGTCGCAGGTTCAAATCCTGTCGTCCCGACTTTACGAAGTCACAGGTCAGGGGCTGTTTCAGAGGAGATCTGAAACAGCCCCTTGATCATTCTTGGGGACCGCTTGGGGACCATGTGGTGGGCGGGTCGTGTGTGTGCCTCGCCCGTCGGCTTCGGTGACCGTCACCCAGGCGTCGAGGGCGGGGTGTGCCGGGTGCGCGGCCGGCGCCGGCGGCCGGTGTCCAGCCCGCCGGGGGTCACCGGATCCTCGCCCGGCGCTCCGCGCACCGCGTCCGCCCTCGCCGCCGGATACTGCTCGGTGTCCAGCGCCGCCGCGCACCCGGTCGCGGCCGCGGTGACGGCCCGGCGGTAGCGGTGGTCGACGGCGTCACCGGTGGCGAAGACCCCGGGCAGTCCGGTCCGGGGCGTGGGGTGGGCGACCTTGATGTAGCCGGGTCGGTGCGCGGGTCGTGACCGACACGACGCTCCCTGATGTGCTGGCCTTCCCACCGGGTTCAAATCCTGTCGTCCCGACCAGCTTTGTTGCAGGTCGGAAGCCGCTCGTTCTCTCGTTTGCGGGAGAACGGCTGTTGCGTGTCTGCGGGGTCGGACGCACGCCGGACGGAGCGTCGGCCGAGGTGATGCGGGAGTGCGCGGTGGAGTACGGCGTCGGGTGAGACGCCCGCGCAACAAGTCGCGCGGGCTGCTGGCCGCTTACTCTTCGATCGTGCGGAAAGCGCGGCGGGCGCGCTCCTCGACGCCGGCGTGGTCCGGGTCGATGGAGCGTCCCGCTGGTCAGGCTGATCACCAGCAGCCTGCGCCAGAACCCCGACGGCACCCCTGCGCGCCGGTTTCCTCCGCGACGTGCTGGCCCATCACTTCACCAGCGAGCAGGTCGCCCGCCAGCTGGGGACGGCCACGGACTGGGGCCGCTACAACCACCTCCCTCGGAGCTCCCGCGGCTCGCACGGCCCCGGCCAGGTCGTCGCGCCCCGATCGCAGCCGTCAACACCGTCGTACGAGCTTCAGTGTTCCGTGACCGGGCGGTGCCGCGCCCGTGCCGTGGCCAGACGCTCCTCGGTCACGGCCGAGGACACCTCGCCCGACAACTCGTCCGACAGCTCGTCCCTCTCCGGGGCCCCGGCCGCGTCGCCCGCCAGCACCGCGCTCTCCAGCAGGGCCCGCACCTGCCGTCCGGCCGCCCGGTAGTAGATCCGTGTGCCCTCCCGCCGGGAGGTGACCAGTCCGGCGGCGCGCAGCTTCGCCAGGTGCTGGGAGGTGGCCGCGACATGCGCGCCGATCAGCTCCGCCAGTCGGCCGACCGGCAGCTCCCGCTCGCTCAGTGCCCACAGGAGCCGGTGGCGCGAGGGGTCGGCGGCCGCCTTGAGCACAGCCACCGACCGTTCCGCCCGGTCCTTGTCCCATGACGCTACTTGCGATTCCATGCAAATATGCTAGCCGGTGGCGCGGACGACACCCCGCGCCCACGAGGAGGTGAGCCATGACGGCCCACGACACGTCTGAGCCGCCTGTCCCCATCGTCGACTGCGCCCTCTACGAGTACGGACGCCGCCGACCAGGACACCTGCCGCTCGACGAGGCCATGGACGCCGCCCGTGTCACCCCCGGCGGCTTCGTGTGGATCGGCCTGCACTCCCCGACCGCCGACCAGCTCCAGATCGTCGCGCGCGCCTTCGGCCTGCACCCCCTCGCCGTCGAGGACGCCCTCGAAGCCCACCAGCGGCCCAAGCTCGAACGCTACGACGACACCCTCTTTCTCGTCCTGCGGACCGCCGTCTACCTCGACCACGACGAGCTGACCCCCACCACGGACATCGTCGGCACCGGCGAGATCATGGCGTTCGCCGGCCGGGACTTCATCGTCGTCGTCCGCCACGACCCCGCCGAGCAGCTCGGTGGCGTACGCAGCCGTCTGGAGGCCGACCCCGAGCGTCTGGCCCACGGCCCTGTCGCCGTCCTGCACGCCATCGCCGACACGGTCGTCGACCAGTACCTGGAGGTCGTCACCGCTCTGGAGGCCGACACCGACCAGGTCGAGAACGACGCCTTCTCCCCGAACACCGGCCACGAGGTCGGCCGCATCCACCAGCTCAAACGCGAGCTCGTCGAGCTCCGCCGCACCGTCGCCCCGCTGGCCCAGCCGCTGCGTGAGCTCGCCGAACGCCGCGTCCCCGGCGTGGACAGGGAACTTGCCGCCTACTTCCGCGATGTCGCCGACCACCTCGCCCAGGCCGCCGAACGCGTCGCCGTGCTGATCGAACTCGTCGACAACGCCCTGTCCATGGCGCTCGCCCAGACCAGCGTCCAGCAGAACCACGACATGCGCCGCATGAGCGCGGCCGCCGCCCTGATCGCCATCCCCGTCGCCATCGCCGGCGTCTACGGCATGAACTTCGACCACATGCCCGAGCTTCGCCGCCACTTCGGCTACCCGTCGATGCTCCTCGCCACCGGTGTCCTCGTCACCGTCGTCTACCTGGTCTTCCGCAAGAAGCGCTGGCTCTGACGCCCGCCTTATCGCCTTTTGGCACACTGTCCGGGTCCGCCGGTCCGGTGAAGGAGGATCACGCATGTCCATGGTCGGCAACCTGCGCAAAGTCGCGAACCTGGCGCGGCGCAGCCGACGCCGTGTGGACCTCAGCCATCCGGCCCGCTCCCCGCTCGGCTCGACGGTGGTCAACTGCGTCGTCTACCGCGACGGCGTCCGCCGGCCGGGCACGGACTCGGTGGAGGAAGCCGTCCGGCACGCCCGCAAGCACCGGGGCGGATTCGTCTGGCTCGGCCTGCACGAACCCAGTGAGGAGGAGATCGCCGGGGTCGCGGAACTGTTCGGCCTGCACCCCCTCGCCGTCGAGGACGCCGTCCACGCCCACCAGCGCCCCAAGGTCGAGCAGTACGGCGACGTCCTGTTCGCCGTCTTCAAGACCGTCACCTACGTCGAGCACACCGAGCTGACCGCGACCAGCGAGGTCGTCAACACCGGCGAGATCATGGTCTTCACCGGCCCCGACTTCGTCGTCACCGTCCGCCACGGCCGCCACGGCTCCCTCGGCCCTCTGCGCGAAGACCTCGAAGCCCAGCCCCACCAGCTGGCCAAGGGCCCCTCCGCCGTCCTGCACGCCATCGCCGACCACGTCGTCGACGACTACGTCACCGTGGCCGACGCCGTTCAGAACGACATCGACCAGGTCGAGACCGACGTCTTCTCCCCGCGCAGCCCCCGAAACGCCGACGCCGGCCGTATCTACCAGCTCAAACGCGAACTACTGGAACTGAAGAGAGCAGTGGTCCCGCTCGCCCGTCCCCTCGACCGGCTCGCCACCGAACCCCGCGCCTGCGTCGACAAGGAGATACAGGCGTACTTCCGCGATGTCGCCGACCACCTCACCCGCGTCACCGAACAGATCAACTCCTTCGACGCCCTGCTCGACTCCATCCTCCAGGCCCATCTCGCGCAGGTGACCGTCGCCCAGAACGAGGACATGCGCAAGATCACCGCGTGGGCCGCGATCGTCGCCGTACCCACCATGGTCTGCGGTGTCTACGGCATGAACTTCGACCACATGCCCGAACTGCGCTGGCGCTTCGGCTACCCCCTGGTCCTCGCCGTCATCGCCACGGCCTGCTTCGTCATCCACCGCGGCTTCAAGCGCAACGGCTGGCTGTAGGCCGAGGGCACCGCTACCGGGGCGGTGGTCCGGAGACGGCCGGGTCCAGGTAGTCGGGGCCGGGGATGCCCCTGCGACGCATGGCGATCCCGGTCAGCGCCTCGAAGATGGCCCGGCGGGCGTTCATGGTGGTGGTGTAGCCCGGGTCGAGGTGGGGCGCGACCTCGACGACGTCCATGCCCACGACCGGCGTCTCGTGGCAGATGCGACGGATGGCCGGCAGCAGTTCACGGTTGGTCAGGCCGGGCGGCTCCGGCGTTCCGGTGCCGGGTGCGAAGGCCGGGTCCAGCACGTCGATGTCCAGCGAGAGGAACAGGTGTTCCGGCCCGTCCAGGGCCTCCTCGATGGCCTGCTGGAGGACCACGCCGAACCCGCGTCGGTCGATCTCGGCCATGAAGTGCGTGCGCAGTCCGTGCTCGCGCATCCAGGCGAACAGTTCGTCGTCGGGCGTGATCGCGCTGCGCAGGCCGATCTGGATGAAGTTGCGTCCGGGGATGTGCTCGTCCTCGATCAGGCGGCGGATCGGTGTGGCGTGCGAGGCGAGATGACCGAACACGTCGTGAGAGCAGTCCGGATGGGCATCGAAGTGGATCACGCCGACCTTGCCCGGCCCGTACACGTCGGCCACGGCGGCCGCGTCCGGCCACAGGATCGAGTGGTCGCCACCGAGCACGATGGGCACAGCGCCGGTGGCGGCGATCTCGCGGACCAGAGCACGGATGGGTTCCATGGAGGCGTCGATGCTGAACGGGTCGACCGCGGCATCACCGTAGTCGACCACCGTCAGCTCCTCGAACGGCTTGATGCGGGTGCTGGGATTGACCAGCATGTGCGGGGTGTTGGGCAGGATCCGTTCGTCGGCGCGTATCGCACGCGGACCGTAGGCCGCGCCGCGGTGCCCGAGGGACATGTCCACCGGCGCTCCGACGACCGCCACGTCGACATGGCCGGCCCGCAGGTCGTCCGGGTTGAGGCACAGCGGCAGTCCGAAGAAGGTGGCGATCCCCGCGTAGGCCGGCACGAACGCGTGCCGCTGCAGGTTGATCGGCCCGGGTTCACGCCGAGGATCCGGCGTGCGGTCAAGCTCCCAATTCATGATGATCACCCAACCCGGGCCGGGCCGAAGCTTGCCGACACCCTGGCGCGACAGGCCGCGACAGTCAGTCATTCGGGCTGGTGAACCACCGGGCCCTCACGGCTGAGCATCTGTGTCGCCAGCGCCCGCAGGGCCGCCGCGAAGAGCGCCGGATCGCGCAGGAACTCCATGTGGATGCCGGGGAACTCCACCCACGGCACACCGATCCGGCGGGCGATCTCGACGGAGGGCCGCGCGTAGTACGCACCTCGGTCGGCGGCGCCCGCACCGAGCACGATCGGGAAGGGCGCGGCCCTCAGCGCGGCCGTGTCGGGACGGAATCCGGCGAAGCCGGGCCACTCCGTGCCGAAAAGGTGGTCCTGGTTCCCCAGGAACCGCTTCCAGAGGTCGTCGGGCCAGCGGTACGTTCCCTCGCCGCGTGTCGTCTCCGCGAACCGGCGCCCCGCCGCCGGTGCGCCGCCCTCGGCGTACAGCGCGGCCATGTCTCCGAAGAAGCCGCGGTCGGGGTCGCCGTCGGGCAGGACGTTCACGGCAGGCGGCTCGTGCGCGACCAGACCGGTCAGCACCCGCGGGTGCAGTGCGGCCATCGTGAGGCCGATGATCGCGCCTCCGCTGTTGCCGAACACGAGAGCACGTCCGCCCGCCACCGACTCGATCAGCCCGCGAGCGTCGGCCGCCTGCTGAGCGAGGTCCATCGGTGCGGTGGAGCGGCCGGTGCTGCGGGAGTTGCCTCGCCGGTCGTAGGTGATCACGGTGAAGGCGTCGGCCAGTTCCTCGGCGACCCCCGAGTAGTAGCCGGCGTCCCCTCCGGCCCCGCTGATCATCAGCAGGGCGGGCCCGCTGCCGCGCACCTCGTGGTACAGGCGCGCTCCGTCGGCCTCGAACACGTCACTGCGCACGGCAGGGCTCCCTCCCACGGTGAAAGGTCGATCGCGGTGTCAGGACCGGGCGAGCCGGGGCACGAGGAGTTCGGCGTTGCCACGATTGACGGCGTGGAGCTGCTCGGGTTCCCAGTGCGGGTACTCGTCCAGCCCGCTGTCGAAGGCGGTGGCCCACTCCTCGGGCAGCATGGGGAAGTCGCTGCCGTACAGGACGTGTCCGGGTGCGGCGAAGGCGAGCAGTGAGGGGAGTGCGGCCGGGCCGGCGGAGATGGCGGTGTCGAAGTAGAAACGCCGAAGGTCGCTCAGCAGGCCCTCGGGGGTGGAGCCGGGATGGAGCCGGGCGGCGACGGCGAAGCGGTGTGCGGCGTACGGCAGGAAGCCGCCGGCGTGGGGGAGGATCATCCTGATCCGGGGGTACCGCCCCGGCACACCGTTCAGGGCCAGGTGGAGGGCCGTGCGAGCCGTGTCGTAGGGGAAGTCCACAAGAGGGCTGGGCAGGCCGGGGATCGGTGCGACCGGCGGCGCGGTGGGGTGGACGAGGACGACAGCGGCACGGGCGTCCAGTTCGGCCCAGAGCGGCTCGAACGCAGGGTCGCCGAGGTAACGGCCCTGCACGTTGGACAGGATGATCAGTCCGTCGGCGTTCAGCTCGTCCAGTGCGTGGGCGGCCTCGGCGAGCGCGGCGTCCACGTCGGGCAGGGGGAGGACGGCGAAGTGACCGAAGCGGTCGGGCCGGTCCTTGACGACTTCGGCGGTGTACTCGTTCACGCTCCGGGCTCCGGCGCGGGCTCCGGCGGGGTCGTCCGGGGCCGCGACCGGGGCGGGAAACGACAGGAGGCCGGTGGCGATCGACTTGCGGTCCATCACCGCGATCGCGCTCTGAACGTCCCACGCGGGAGCGGGCCAGCTCAGGGCCCTCGCTCGCTCGGCCGTCGCACGGCTGAGGTTCGGTGGGATGAGGTGTTGGTGTACGTCGATGCGCGCGGGGTCCGACATGTCTGTCCGAGCCTCCTGGGGTGGGTACGGGAACGAGTCTGCGACGGGACAGCCGTATCCATGCGGTACCCCCTGGGGAAGGAGGGCGGAGGCAGACGGGTTGCTCTGGCCCCGGACAGCGGGTGTGGTCGACCGGGAAATCACCCCGGCGGGCGATCCCGGGTTCGGCTTCTGACGCCGGACGGACGCGCGGGCGGCCTGTGAGCGGTCAGCCGGTGTGCGGGCGGGTGGGGGTGCGTGCGGCGATGAGGGTGATGTCGTCGCGGGTGTCACCGAGGTCTGTGGCGAGCTTGGCGCACAGGTGGGGCA
>NZ_VJZC01000205.1 GCF_009377185.1 Streptomyces spongiae | reverse complement strand
GACCACCACCACCGCACTACCCGACACCCCCGCCGCCGCACAACCACCCACCCTGCCATGGGTCCTGACCGCCAGGAGCGAAAAGGCGCTGCGCGCTCAGGCGCGGCGACTGGCCTCGTACGTTCAAGCGCAGCCCGAGGCAAGGCCGGCAGACATCGGCTGGTCGCTGGTATCGGCCCGGTCGACGTTCGAGCACCGCGCAGTGGTCATTGCCGAGGACCGCGCGGATTTCGTGCGGGCCCTGAGCGGCCTTGCCGACGGCGAAGCCCTACCGGGTGTCGTGCGGGGCACAGCGGGCGAGGTCGACAAGACGGTGTTCGTCTTCCCCGGCCAAGGGTCTCAGTGGGCGCGCATGGGACAGGAACTGCTCGGCGCCTCCCCAGTGTTCGCCGAGCACCTGCTGGCCTGCGACGAGGCCCTGCGCCGCTACGCCGACTGGTCCGTCCTCGAAGTCCTGGCCGGCGCCCCCGGCGCGCCGCAGCTTGACCGCGTGGATGTCGTACAGCCGACCCTGTTCGCGGTCATGGTGTCGCTTGCGGCGCTGTGGCGGTCCCACGGCGTCGAGCCGGACGCCGTGGTGGGACATTCGCAGGGCGAGATAGCCGCGGCGTACGTGGCGGGCGCGCTGTCGCTGGACGACGCCGCTCGCGTGGTGACGCTGCGTAGCCAGGTGCTGCGGGCGCTGGCCGGCCGGGGCGGCATGATGTCCGTTCCGCTGCCGGCCGGTCAGGTACGGGACCGGCTGGCCGACTGGGGCGAACGGCTGGGGATCGCCGCGGTCAACAGCCCCACGGCGACCGTCGTCTCCGGCGATCCCACCGCGCTGGACGCATTGCGCGAGGCGCTGTCGGCGGACGGTGTCAACGCTCGCAGGATCCCGGTGGACTACGCGTCGCACTCTTCGCAGGTGACGGAGATCCGCCGGCAGCTTGTGGATGCTCTCGCTCCGGTCAGCCCGCGCACCTCGGACGTCCCCTTCTATTCGACGCTGACCGGGGGGCTGCTGGACACCGCTGAGCTGGGGGCTGAGTACTGGTACCGGAACCTGCGGTCCACGGTGAAGTTCGAGCAGGCCACCCGGAGCCTGCTGGACGATGGATACACCGTGTTCGTGGAGGCCGGCCCTCACCCGGTGCTGACAGCAGGTGTCGAGGAGACCATGGATGACGCCGGCAGCGGTGGCGTGGTCGTGGGCTCGCTGCGCCGGGACGACGGGGGATGGCAACGATGGCTGACCTCGTTGGCGCAGGCCCATGTCCGCGGCGTGTCCGTGGGGTGGGCGGAGCTGTTCGCGGGGTGTGCCGCCCGGCCGGTGGACCTGCCCACCTACGCCTTCCAGCACCAGCGCTACTGGACCGAATCCGCTCCGGTGACTTCGGGCGCCGAGCCGTCCGGCGCGGATGCGCCGGAATCCCGGTTCTGGGAGGCGGTCGAACGGCAGGACGCGCGGGGCCTGGCGGCTCTGCTGCCAGATGGTGACGGGGCGGCGTGGGACGGGCTGTTGCCGGCGCTGTCCTCCTGGCGACGTCAGCAGCATGACAAGGCCGTCGTGGACCGCTGGCGATATCGGACCGTATGGCGGTCGGTGTCCGTGACGCCGACGGCGGCGGGTCTGTGGCTGGCGGTGGTGCCGGCAGGATGTGCGGCCGACGGCGTGATCAACTCCTGTCTTGGCTGGCCGGACGGTCACCATACGCGGGTTGTCGTCGTCGAGGTGAGCGCCGGTGAGACCGATCGTGCCGTGCTCGCGGAGCGTTTGCGCAGCGCGCTTGACAACGAGTCACTCGATGGCGCGCCGGTGCGCGGCGTGTTGTCTCTGCTGGCGCTGGAACAGGCGGAACAGGCGGACGCAGGCCAGAGCACGGGTGACGGGCCCGCCACACTCACCGCGGGTCTGGCGTCGACGGTGGTGTTGTTGCAGGCCCTGGATGACGCCGACGTCTCGGGCAAACTGTGGTGCGTCACCAGGGGCGCGGTGTCGATCGGTCCCTCGGACCCACTCGGCGATCCGCTCCAGGCCCAATTGTGGGGACTTGGCCGCTGCGCCGCCCTGGAGCACCCGGACCGGTGGGGCGGGCTGGTCGACCTTTCCGGCCCGGCCGAGCAGCGGACAGCCGGTTTGCTGTGGGGGGTGATCGCCGGCTCGGGCGTGGAGGACCAGGTGGCGGTACGCGCTTCGGGCGTGTACGCCCGGCGGCTGATGCGTGCGTCGACGAGCGGGCCAGACCGGCAGCGGTGGACGCCACGGGGCACGGTACTGATCACCGGGGGGACCGGAACACTGGGCGCCCGACTTGCACGGTGGTTGGCACGGGGCGGTGCCGAGCACCTTGTACTGGTGAGCCGCAGCGGTCCTCAGGCGCCGGGCGCGGAGGACCTCGCGGCCGAGTTGGCCGAACTGGGAGCCCAGGTCACCGTGGCGGCCTGCGACGTCAAGGACCGTGCCGCCCTGGAAGGTGTGATTCAGGCGGTTCGGGCCGACGGTTCGACCATTCGGGCCGTCTTCCACGCGGCGGGGGTCAGCCAGTACGCGCCGTTGGCGCGCACGAACGCGGCGCAACTCGCCGATGTCGTCTCCTCCAAGGTCGCCGGCGCCGTCCACCTTGCTGACCTGCTGGACCCCGAACTCCTCGACGCCTTCGTCCTGTTCTCCTCAGGAGCGGGCGCGTGGGGCAGCGCCGAGCAGGGCGCCTATGCGGCCGCGAACGCGTTCCTGGACGCGATGGCGGAATGGCGCCGGGCACGCGGTCTGCCGGCGACCGCGATCGCGTGGGGCCCGTGGGCCGAAGGAGGGATGGCCGAGCCGGTGGCGGACCGTCTGCGTCGGCTGGGGCTGCCGGGGATGGCGCCGGAGCTGACGATCGCGGCGCTGCAGCAGGCACTGGACCGTGACGAGACCGCCGTCACGGTGGCCGACATCGTATGGGAACGGTTCGTTCCGGCATTCACCTCGGCACGGCCGAGCCCGTTGCTGGCCGACATTCCCGAGGCCGGCGACGCCGACCTCGCCCCGGTCGGGGCGGACAGCGGTCCGCAGTCCGACGAGCCGCCGCTCAGGCAGCAGCTGGGGGGCTTGTCCGATACCGAGCGCACTCGTCGCCTCTTGGAGGTGGTCCATACCCATGCCGCCACCGTGCTCGGCCATGTCGGACCTGACGCGGTGGAGGAAGGCCGCGCTTTCCGGGACCTCGGGTTCGACTCGGTGACCGCGATCGAACTGCGCAACCGGCTGAACGCGGTGACCGGGCTGCGCCTGCCCAGCACTGTGGTGTTCGACCATCCCACGTCGGTCGCGCTGGCCCGGTATCTGGACACGGCGATGCCGGGCGGACTGCATGAGGTGTCCGCCACGCCCGCACCGGCCACGGTGGCCGCCGGGCCCGCCAGCGGCCCGTCGTCCATCGACGACGACCCGATCGCCGTGGTGAGCATGGCGTGCCGGTACCCGGGTGACGTGCGCGGTCCGGAGGACCTGTGGCAGTTGGTGGCCGATGGGGTGGACGCGATCTCCGATCCCCCCACGAACCGTGGCTGGGACCTCACGAACCTGTTCCACGCCGATCCGGAGCAGCCGGGAACGTCGTATGTCCGCGAGGGCGGTTTTCTCCACGACGCCGACCGGTTCGACCCGGCGTTCTTCGGTATCAGCCCGCGTGAGGCGCTCGCGATGGATCCGCAGCAGCGGCTGCTGTTGGAGTCGTCGTGGGAGCTGTTCGAGCGGGCGGGCATCGAGCCGTCGTCGTTGCGGGGGTCCGCGACCGGGGTCTTCGTCGGGATGAGCGGGCAGACCTACGCCTCACTCGGTGACCCGGTCGGCGAGGAGGCCGAGGGCTATGTGCTGACCGGCACCCACGGTGGTGTCGCATCGGGCCGACTCGCGTACACCTACGGCTTCGAGGGCCCGGCGATCACCGTCGACACGGCGTGTTCGTCGTCGTTGGTGGCGCTGCACCTGGCGTGCCAGGCGCTCCGGCACCAGGAATGCGCCCTGGCCCTGTCCGCCGGGGTGGCCGTGATGTCAAGCCCCGGCCTCTTCATCGAGTTCAGCCGGCAGCGAGGCCTGTCGCCGGACGGCCGATGCAGGTCCTTCGCGGCGGGCGCGAACGGTACCGGCTGGTCCGAGGGAGTCGGCGTGCTGCTGCTGGAGCGGCTGTCGGACGCCCGCCGCCACGGTCATCAGGTCCTGGCCGTCGTGCGGGGTTCGGCCCTCAATCAGGACGGTGCGAGCAACGGCTTGGCAGCTCCGAACGGCCTGTCCCAGCAACAGGTCGTCCGGCAGGCGTTGGCCAACGCCGGGGTGTCGGCTTCCGACGTGGATGTCGTGGAGGCACACGGCACGGGCACCACGCTCGGCGATCCGATCGAGGCGCAGGCACTGCTCGCCACGTACGGGCAGGACCGCAGTGACGACAAGCCCCTGTGGCTGGGATCGCTGAAGTCGAACATCGGCCATGCGGCAGCGGCGGCGGGCGTCGGCGGGGTGATCAAGATGGTCATGGCGCTGCGGCACGGCATGCTGCCCAGGACGCTGCACGTCGACGCACCGTCCCCGCACGTGGACTGGTCGGCCGGCGCGGTGCGGTTGCTGACCGAATCGTGTCCCTGGCCGGAGGACGACGCACGGCCGCGCCGGGCCGGCGTCTCGGGGTTCGGGGTCGGCGGCACCAACGTCCACGTCATCCTCGAACAGGCGCCGACCGCGCAGGAAGACGCCCCTGTCGCGGTGACGTCGACCGACGGTGCCCGGCCACCGGCGGTGCCCTGGGTGCTGTCGGGCAGGACGCCCGGCGCCCTGCGCGAGCAGGCCGCACAGCTCGCGTCCCGCGTGGCGAGCGACGCGACGCTCGATCCGGTCGATGTGGGACATTCGCTGTTGTCCACGCGCGCGGTGTTCAAGGAGCGGGCGGTCGTCATCGCCGGGGACCGGCAGGGCTTCCTGGACGGGCTCGCCGCGCTGTCCGACGGTGACAGCGCGCCGAACGTCGTACGAGGCACCGCGCGCGCCGTGGGCAAGACCGTGTTCGTCTTCCCCGGCCAGGGTTCCCAGTGGCTGGGGATGGCGGCAGGGCTGCTCGACCACTCGCCGGTCTTCGCCGAGCGGATGAGCCAGTGCGCGCAGGCGCTCGCGCCGTGGGTCGACTGGTCGCTGCTCGACGTCCTGCGCTGTACGGAGGGGGCGCCGTCCCTGGATCGGGTCGACGTGGTCCAACCGGCGCTGTGGGCCGTGATGGTCTCCTTGGCCGCGCTGTGGCGGTCCTACGGTGTCGAGCCGGACGCGGTGGTGGGTCACAGCCAGGGCGAGATCGCTGCGGCGTGCGTGGCCGGCGCGCTGTCCTTGGACGACGCGGCCAAGGTGGCCGCGCTGCGCGCCCGCGCCATCACGGCGCTCTCGGGCCGTGGCGGCATGATGTCGGTGGCCGCGCCCGCCGACGATGTCGACAAGCGCATCGCCGCCCTCGACGGACAGGTGTCCATCGCGGCCGTCAACAGCCCCCAGTCCACCATCGTGTCCGGCGATCCGGAGGCCCTGGGCCGGCTCGCCACCGCCTACCGGGCCGAGGGCGTCACCGTCCGCGAGATCTCGGTGGACTACGCCTCGCACTCCCCGCACGTCGAGGCCATCCGCGACGACCTGATGATCTCGCTCGGGACCCTGGCGCCACGTGACGCGGACGTCCCGATGCTGTCCACGGTGACCGGCGAGTGGATCGACGGCACCCACCTGGACGCCGAGTACTGGTACACCAACCTGCGGCGCACCGTCCAGCTCGCGGGGGCCACCGCCGCGCTCGCCGAGCAGGGCTTCACCACGTACGTGGAGGTGAGCCCGCACCCCGTGGTCACCGTGAGCCTGCAGGAAACCCTCGACACCCTCCCCGACACCGGCCACGCCCCTCTGATCACCGGCACGCTGGTGCGCGACGACGACAGTCCCCAGCGGCTCCTCGCCTCGCTGGCCGGGCGATTCGTGGGAGGGGCCGCAGTCGACTTCAGGCCCGTGTTCGCGGGCACCGGCGCGGCGACCGTGCCGCTTCCCACCTACCCGTTCCAACGGCGACGGTACTGGCTCAGCACCGGTGCCCGCCCGGCGGGCATGGCCTCGTCCGACACGGTGGACGACACAGCGTACGAGGCGATCGGCGAGGACGATGCGCAGTCGACGGCGAGCGCCTGGCCCGACCGGATCCGTGCCGCCGACCCGGCCGCCCGCCCCGCCATGGCACAGGAGTTCCTTGCCCGCACCGTCGCGAAGGTGATCGGCTCGGACGTCACGGACCTCGATGTCCAAGAGCCGTTCCAGAGCCTCGGCCTCGACTCCCTGATGACACTGGAGGTCAGGAACGCCCTGACGCGGGACCTCGGCATCAGCCTGCCGCTGGTGGCGTTTCGGGAAGCACGGACCATCGCCAGGCTCCGCGACCTCGTCCTCCCCATGATCAGCACGTCGAGCGGGCTCGGCGGCGCCGACTCCGCCGCGCTGACGGGCAACGGCGACCTGCCCGCCGTCGTACCCGATCCCTCGGCCAGGTACGAGCCGTTCCCGCTGACCGACCTGCAACAGGCGTACCTCGTCGGCCGGTCGAACGCCTTCGCGCTCGGCAACGTCTCCACGCACTTCTGCTACGAGATCGATCTCGAAGCCGTCGACCTTCCCCGGCTCACTGACGCCCTGCGGCAGGTGATCGCACGGCACGACATGCTGCGGGCGGTGGTCACGCCGGATGGCTACCAACAAGTGCTTGAGGACGTACCTCCCTACGAGATCCCCATCGTCGACCTCACGGAGTGTGAGGAGCCGGAGCGAGCTGGTGTCCTGAAGGCCATCCGCGACGAGATGTGGGCCCAGGTCATCGACATCACGACCTGGCCGCTGTTCGACATCCGCGCGACCCGGATCGACCAGCGTACGACGCGACTGCACGTCGGTATCGACGCCCTCGTCATGGACGCCTGGAGCACCTCGCTCGTGTTCCGCGAATGGGCGACGGCCTACCGGGGCGACGCCCACCTGCTGCCCGAGGCCGCCGTCACTTATCGGGAGTGTGTGACGGCCCTGCACGCGATCGAGGACAGCGAGCCGTACCGCCGCTCACTCGCCTACTGGCGCGAGCGGATGGCGACGCTGCCCCCGGCTCCCGAACTGCCGCTGGCCAAGGACCCGTCCTCCCTTGACAAGCCCGAATTCACCCGCAGGTCCAGCCGCCTGACGGCGGACGACTGGTCACGCTTCAAGGCGTACGCCGCCGCGGCGGGCATCACGCCGTCGGTGGCACTGTGCACCGCCTACGCTCAGGTACTGGCGGCGTGGAGCAAGTCCGAGCGTTTCACTCTCGATCTGCTCATCGCCAACCGCCAGCCGCTGAACGTGGACATGGGGAACGTGGTCGGCAATCTCACCACGACCGTCCTGCTGGAAGTCGACAGTCGCTCCACCGACGGGTTCACCACGCGGGCGAACCGCGTCCAGGAACAGATGTGGAGCGACATCGACCACAGCCACGTCAGCGGCATCCGGGTTCTGCGGGAGATGAACCGTGCCCGGGGCGGGTCAGCCAACGTCACCGCGCCCGTGGTCTTCGCCAGCACCGTCAACTTCGCCGCCCGCAAGGACGCGGCCGCTACGAACGGGATCGCGCGCCACCTGACCACACTGGGAGAGTCGGGTCGCGAGGTGTGGAGCGCGCTGCGCACCCCGCAAGTGTGGCTGGACCACCAGGTGGTCGAGGACGAAGGCGCCCTGCTCCTCAACTGGGACTCCGTCGACGAGATCTTCCCCGAAGGGCTGATCGACTCGATGTTCGCGGCCTACGTCGACGTCCTGCGCGAACTGTGCGAGGCCGAGGGCTCCTGGCAGCGCCCGGCCCCCCTGCTGACACCGGCCGCCGAGCTGGCCACCCGGCAGGCGGTGAACGCTACAGCGAGCCCCATGCCGGACGAACTCCTCCACCAGGGCTTCGTCAGCCGCGCGGCCTCCACGCCCCAGCGCACCGCGGTGATCGCCCCCGAACGCACGCTCACCTACGGCGACCTCGACCGCGTCTCCAACCGGCTCGGCCATTGGCTGCGCGCACGCGAAGCCGGTCGGGGCACGTTGGTGGCCATCGTGATGGAGAAGGGCTGGGAGCAGGTCGCTGCCGCCCTGGCCGTCCTGAAGTCCGGTGCGGCATACGTGCCGATCGACGCGGACGTGCCGCCGGAGCGGCTCCGTCTGCTGCTCGACAGCGCCGGCGTCCGCCACGCACTGACCCAGTCGCGGGTCGAGACGCGCAGCCAGTGGCCGGACGACATCGCCGTGCTCAGCGTCGACGGGCCGGACGCCGACGCGCTCCCCGACGAGCCACTGGCCTCGCTGGGGACGGCACCCGACGACCTCGCGTACGTGATCTACACCTCGGGCTCCACCGGTGTGCCCAAGGGGGTGATGATCGAGCACAGCGGCGCGGTGAACACGATCCACGACATCAACGAGCGGTTCGCCGTGACGGAGAACGACCGGGTACTCGCGCTGTCGGCGCTGAACTTCGACCTTTCCGTGTACGACGTCTTCGGGATGCTGTCGGCGGGCGGAGCGATCGTCATTCCGGAGCCGCACGCACACCGGGAGCCCGAGCGATGGATGACGCTCGTCGTGGAGCACTCCGTCACCGTGTGGAACAGCGTCCCGGCTCTCATGGAGATGTTCACCGACCACGCGCTGGGCAACGGCCGGGAGAACCACCTCCCACTGCGCCTGGTCATGATGAGCGGTGATTGGATTCCCGTCACGCTGCCCGACCGCATCCGCGCGCTGTGCCCGGACGCCGAGATCTGGAGCCTGGGCGGCGCGACCGAGGCGTCCATCTGGTCGATCCTCTACCCGATCCGGAGGGTGGACCCGGCCTGGCCGAGCATCCCGTACGGGACGCCGATGCGAAACCAGCGGTTCCATGTGCTGAACGACGCGATGCGCCCCTGCCCGGTCTGGGTCCCCGGCCAGCTCTTTATCTCCGGCGCGGGTCTCGCCCGCGGCTATCTGGGCGACGAGGCCAAGACCCGGTCCAGCTTCGTCCGCCACCCCGCCACCGGCGAACGCCTCTACCGGACCGGCGACCTGGGCCGCTATCTGCCGGACGGGAACATCGAGTTCCTGGGCCGCGAGGACTTCCAGGTGAAGGTGCGGGGCTACCGGATCGAACTCGGCGAGATCGAAGCCGCGCTGCTGAGGTGCCCCGGCGTACGCGCGGCGGCGGTCTCCGCCGTCGGCGAGCGCCAGACGGCCAGGCGTCTCGTCGGCTACGTCGTCACCGACGACCGCGCCTACGACACCGTGACCGATCTGGACAAGGCGCTCAGGCACCAGCTGCCCGAATACCTGATCCCGCAGCACCTCATCGTCCTCGATGAGTTGCCCCTGAGCGCCAACGGCAAGGTCGACCGGTCGGCGCTGCCCGCCCCCGACGCCAAGGCCGGCGCCGACGACGCGGTCATCGCTCCACGCAACGAACTGGAGAGGCAACTCGCCGATATCTGGGGGGAGTTCTTCGACGCCCGCCCCGTCAGCGTGAGCGCCGGCTTCTTCGACCTCGGCGGCGACTCCATGCTCGCGGTGCGCCTGATGGCGCGTATCCAGACCGAACTGGGCCGTTCCCTGCCGCTGGCCACGCTCTTCAGCAGGCCCACCATCGAACTGCTCGCCGAGGCGCTGCAGGAGGCCGACGCCACGGAGGCCACCCGCCGCGAGGCGCTTGTCCCCATCCGCTCCATCCACCCTGAGGAAACCCGACCACCGCTGTTCCTCGTGCACCCGGTCGGTGGTGACGTGCTGTGCTACGCCGAACTCGTGTCACTGCTCGACGAGGCACAGCCCTGCTACGGCCTCCAGGTCCCCGACACCGACACCCCGTTGACGACGGTCGCCGAGCTGGCCGCCCACTACATCCGGGCGATGCGGACGGCCGCGCCCCATGGCCCGTACCGGCTGGGCGGCTGGTCGATGGGCGGCGTCATCGCCTTGGAGATGGCCGGTCAGCTCGTGCGAGCGGGAGAGCCCGTCGACCTCGTCGTCGCCGTCGACCTGCTCGAACCGCCGGGCCCCGCGCAGGTTCGGACGGTCGACGACGCGTCACTGGTGTCCTGGATCGCCAGGGACCTCGCCGGACTCGCGGGCGTGGCATGGGAACCGAACGCCGATGACTTCCGCCAGACGGGCAGGGAGCCGCTGGAGATCCTCTACGACGAGGCGCGCCGGGCATCCGTGCTGCCGCCCGACGTCGACATCGACACACTCGGGCGCATCGTTGAGAAGTTCTCGTGCAACGCCCGTGCACTGCTCGCTCACGAACCGATGCCGTACGCGGGGCGGGTCGAGTTCTTCCGTGCGTGCGACGGCGGCGCGTCCGAGGAGACCACACAGGCATGGCTGGCTCTGTGCCCCGGCGAGACCGTCGCGACCGCTGTGCCCGGCGACCACTACACCGTGATGCGACGCCCGCACCTCGACCGACTGGCCGACCGGCTCGGCGCGGTGCTGGAGCCGACGGGACACGCCGAGGAGCACACCGAAACCCGCGCACAGGACGGAGACCACCAATGACTCTCAGCTTCGGCGCCTTCCTCCCTTCCTTCCACACACTGGGGGAGAACCCCACGACCGCCCTGTGGCGGGACCTCGAACTGATCGAGTGGCTGGACACCCTCGGTTTCGATGAGGTGTGGGTGGGTGAACAGCACTCCGGTGGTTGGGGGTTGATCAGTTCCCCCGAGGTCTTCCTGGCCGCCGCTGCGGAGCGGACCCGCCGGATCCGGCTCGGCACCGGCGTGGTCAGCCTCCCGTACCACCATCCGCTCTCCGTCGCGGAGCGGATGGTGCAACTGGACCACCAGAGCAGGGGCCGAGCCATGCTCGGCATGGGCTCGGGCGCCTCCCCTCTCGACGCCGATGCCCGCGGTATCAGCCCCCGTGACCAGGGGCGGATGATGGCCGAATCGGTCGATGTGCTGGTTCGCCTGCTGACCGGTAAGGAGCCGGTCACCCACATGACGGACTGGTTCGAGCTCCGGGACGCCGCCTTGCAGTTGCGGCCGTACAGCACCCCCTGCTTCGACATGGCCATCGCGGCGAGCGGTTCGGACCGCGGCATGCGGCTGGCGGGCCGGTACGGCCTGAGCTCGCTCACGTCCATCGGGCGGCCCGGCGCGGCGGACCCGCCGCTCGCCGATCTGTGGCAGGCGGCCGAAGGCGAGGCTCACCGGCACGGCACGACGGTGGACCGGTCGGCGTGGCGCGTGAGCATCGCCGCCCATGTCGCGGAAACCCGTCAGGAGGCGTTCGCCCAGGTGCGGCCCGGCATGAGCCGGTGGTTCCAGGAGTACATCAAGGACACCGCGCGCGTCGCGGTGAAACTTCCCGCAGGACGCGAGGCCGAAGCGGCAGTCGAATCCCGAATCGCGATCATCGGCTCGGTCGACGACGCCGTCCAGGCGATCGAGCAGCTGCTCAAGGAGAGCGGGGGCTTCGGGACCCTGCTGGTGAACACTCAGGACTGGGCGTCCCGGGAGCACACGAAGCACAGCTTCGAACTCCTCGCCCGCTATGTGGTTCCGCACTTCAACGCCTCACTGGAGGGTCTGCGCGCCTCCCAGCGCCACGTCGCCGAGAACATCGGTCGCTTCTCGGCCAAACCCCAGGGATCAAAGACGTGACCACGACGCTGCCCACGGCGAAGGGAACCGGGCCGGTCGTCGCCGTGGTGGCGAGCCTGGCGCAGTTCATGGTGGTGCTCGACACGTCCATCGTGAACCTGGCGTTGCCGTCCATGCGCGCAAGCCTCGGCCTGGAAGGCGGCACCCAGGAATGGGTGGTCAACGCCTACCTGCTCGCCTTCGGCAGCTTGCTCCTGCTGGGCGGCAGGGCGGGAGACGTGTTCGGCCACAGCAGAGTGTTCCTGGCCGGCATCACCGTGTTCTGTACGGCGTCTCTGCTCGGTGGGCTGGCGCACGACGGCCAGACCCTTGTCGCGGCACGCGCGGTCCAGGGCGTGGGCGCCGCACTCATCTCGCCCGCGCCGCTGGCGTTGATCTCCCTCGCGTACCCCGACAAGGCCGCCCGGACCAGGGCCGTAGCGGCGTGGAGCGCCACCACGACCGCGGCCCTCAGCTGCGGTGTGGTCATCGGCGGCCTCCTCACCCACAGCCTCGGCTGGCGGTGGGTCATGTTCGTCAACGTCCCCCTCGGCGTCTGCATCGCGCTCGCGGGTATCGCCTTCCTGCCGCGATCCCCAGGATCCGGCACCCATGCCCGTCGGCCTCTGGTCGACTTCCGGATCCTGCGTCTGCCTGGTGTCGCCGGAGGCAACGCGGCCATCGTGCTCGCGGGTGCCCTCCTGACCTCCTCGATCTATTTCATCTCGCTCTTCCTGCAGGAAGTGCGCGGGTACGATCCGCTGCACACGGGGATCGCGATGCTCCCCATGACCATCGCCATTCCGGTCGCGTCGCTGCTCGCTCCGAAGCTCATCCGTGCCCTCGGCCGTCGCCGCACCCTGTGCGTGGGCGCGCTGGCCGAGGCCGCGGGATTCGCCTGGCAGTCCCGGTTCGCGCCCCAAGGGTCCTTCGTGTGGGACATCTTGGGGCCCGGCATTCTGATCGGCCTCAGCATCGGCGTCATCGGCCTGCCCGTCACCACCATCGCCATGTCCCACATACCGAGCACCGATACCGGATTCGCCTCCGCCCTCACGGGAGCGAGCCGGCAGATCGGCGGCAGTTTCGGTGTCGCCGTACTGTCGGCGGTAGCGGCTGCCAACGCCACCGGTTCGTCACCCGCGGCCACCACACACGGGTACTCGATCGCTCTGCTGGCCGGGTCAGTACTGGCCCTCTCCCTCGCGTGCCTGTCCTGGACCTTGCCACCGACTGAAAGCAGCAGGTGCTCGACCATCTCTTCATCGGCTTAGATGGGCTCTGCGACAACTCGCTGCGCGAGTGATGAACAAACAAGCGGTAGGCGGACGAGGCCGCCGTGAGCTTCCCATGTCGCACAGCCTGGAAGCACTTGAAGGGGTGGTGGAGCGGGGCGGGACGATCACAGCGGGGCTCGTCCCTACCCACCTGGGATCACCAAGCAGATCATGGCCGAGATGATCGCGGACTTCGTCCGGGGCTGCTGCCCTGACATCACCATGGACCTGGTCCACGAGTACCTGTCCGCCACCGAAGACCTCACCGACCGACACGACATCGTGATCGGCGGCGGCGTGTGAAGCCCTCCGCCGCCCGGCTGGCCGACTGAGGTGCTCGAAGCGATCACCTTGGCCCCCCATCGGGCAAGCCGCACAAGCAGGCCGTGTGCTCACTGATCAGCGCCCGTCAGCGGTGACGTCGCGCCGGTTCCGGCGCGACCGCAGGGGTAGGTGAGCCGGCCCAGCCCACTGCCGAACGGAGATTCACGCCGTTCGGCAGTGGGCTTGTCGCGGGTCCGGGCGATCGGCGCGGGCGAGCGCGGCAGCCGACGCGGGGCGTCCCGTGCGCCGTTGGCCCTGTTGAGCATGAACATGCCAGGATCAGCCGGGCAGCCGTGCCGCCGTCTGCTCGGCCCAGGCCTCGGCGCGGCTCCTGCGGTTCTCACGCACTGTGGGGGGTACGAGTTCGTCGACCACTTCACGGGTGGCCGGATGGCGGAAGGCGTAGCGCAGGGCACCCGTGGCCGAAGGGTGCCGGGAGCGGCGCAGGAAGTCGCGGCGTTCGAGGTGGTCGAGCCAGTACGCCGCTTCGGCGCAGTCGAGTCCGCCGACCGCGGAGACGCCGTCGGCACAGCACACGCCGCCGAGGGCGGAGGCGTCGACGAGGACGGCCTTGGCGACGGGCGGCAAGGTGTCGAGGTGGGAGGCGATGACTTGCCGTACGTGGCGCGGTAGTTGCGGCGGTCCCGCCGGGCGGTCCAGGGGCACGGAGATCAGTTCGCGCGCGTACTCCAGGGCGTACAGGGGGTTGCCCCCGATGCGGGCGAGCAGGTCGCGCCGGAGGTCAACGGTCAGGTCGCGACCGGTGGGGGCGAGGAGAGCGTCGAGCAGGGCGGCCGTGGAGGTCCCGTCGAGGGGATCGAGGGTTAGGGTGAGGCCGTCGCGCCGGCCTCCTCCCCAGGTGGGCCTGCGGTCGAGGAGTTCGGGGCGCGCGGAGACGGCGACCAACAGCGGCACGGGGCCCGCGGCGTCGGCGAGTTCGGTGATGAGGTCCAGGACGGGGTCCGGCGCGCGGTGCACGTCCTCCAGGAGGAGGAGGAGGGGGCGTTCGGCGGCGAGGCCGGTGAGCAGCAGCCGCCAGGCGGTGGCGAGGCCGGGCCATTCGGCGGGAGCGGGTGGCTCGGTGCGCAGCAGCGGGGCGAGGCGGTCGATCAGCCAGGCGCCGCGGTCACCGGTGCCGCACAGGGCGTGGACGGTGCGGGTGAGGGCGTCGCGGTCGGACTCGTCCTCGTCGCGGTGGGTTCGGGTGGCGGCGGCCAGAGTGCGTTCCAGTAGGGCCAGTGGCCGTTCGCAGTCGTACCAGGAGCTGTGGCCGGTGACGACACCGTAGCCGTGCGGGGAACGGCGGGCGAGACGGGACAGCTCGTCGCCGAGGCGGGTCTTGCCCGCGCCGGGCTCGCCGAGGACGGTGACGAGGCAGGGCCGCTGCTTGCGGACGACGTCGTCGAGCACACCGCGCAGTTGTTCCGTCTCCCGGTCCCGGCCGACCAGCGGGGGCGGTGCGCCCGCGTCGGCGGGGCGTGGGCCGAGAGGTTCACACGCGCCGTCGGGCCCGGCAGGGCCGTAGGCGAGGGCGCGTTCGCTGCCGGCGCGGGTCGTGGCGCACACCCGGATGCCACCGGGTGGCACTGTCTGAAGGAGGTCGGTGCAGCTCTTGGGTACGGCGCCGTTCACGACGGGCACCGCGCCGGTGCCGTCGGCGGCGCAGGTCACGACGACCTCGCCGGTGGCGACGGCCACGCGGGGCGCGGAGCGGCCGTGGACGGGGACGGGGCCGCCGCCGCCGTACTGGCGCAGTCTGCGCAGGATCGCCAGGCCGGCCCGGACGGCGCGTTCGGCGTCGTCCTCGCGGGTGCGGACGACGCCGAACAGGGCGAAGGTGACCGGGCCGAGGACGCCGGAGACCTTGCCTCCGTGCCGGGCGACCTCGTCGCGTATGGCGGCGGCGAGGTCGCCGGACAGCCGGGCCGCGTCCTCGGGGTCACCGCCCAGCCCCTTACCCAGGGTGGTGCGCACCAACAGCATCGACAGCTGTTTGCGCTGCTCGGTGAGGGCCCCGGCAGGTGCGGCTGGGTATGAGGGGCTCGCAGCGGTGGACGGGGCGGGGACCGTCGGCGGGGCCGTGTGCCGGGGTTCGTGGC
>NZ_VJZC01000204.1 GCF_009377185.1 Streptomyces spongiae | reverse complement strand
GGCCGAGGCCGGAGCCGAGGCCGAGGCCGGAGCCGGGGCCGAGGCCGGAGCCGAGGCCGGGGCCGGGGCCGGGACCGGGACCGGGACCGGGGCCGAGGCCGGAGCCGAGGCCGGGACCGAGGCCGGAGCCGAGGCCGGGACCGAGGCCGGAGCCGAGGCCGGGACCGAGGCCGGAGCCGAGGCCGGGACCGAGGCCGGAGCCGAGGCCGGAGCCGGAGCCGAGGCCGGAGCCGGAGCCGGAGCCGGAGCCGGAGCCGGAGCCGAGGCCGGAGCCGGAGCCAGAGCCGAGGCCGGGACCGGGACCGAGGCCGGGGCCGGGACCGGGACCCGGACCGAGGCCGGGACCGAGACCGGAGCCGGAGCCGGTGGCCAAGGGCCGAGGGTCGACGGCCAGACGCGGTGGGCCCGTGCCTGGCCGCGCCCCGGTGCACCGGCGCCCACGGGCGTGGCCCGCGGGTGTCGGCGGGCCATGGCCCGGCAGGGTCAGCACCTGTGGCCGCCGTGCAGTTCCAGTCGCTCTCCCGGGAACCGCTCGCGGAAGTCGTGGTCGTGTGAGACCACGACCACCGCTCCCGGGTACGCCGCGAGCGCCGCCTCCAGGTCCTCGACCAGGTCGAGCGCGATGTGGTTCGTCGGCTCGTCGAGTACGAGGAGGTCAGCGGGCCGGGTCACCAGGCGCGCGATCTGCAGCCGCCGCTGCTGTCCCGCCGACAGTGCCGCGACCGAAACGTGCAGGTCCTCCTCACGGAACAGGCCCAGCGCCAGCAGCTGGTCGGCGTACTCCTCCGGCAGCCCGGGCCTGCCGGCCGCGAAGGCGGCGAGCAGCGGGAGCCGTGTGGAGCGCGCGGGCAGTTCCTGAGCCAGGTACCCGATCCGAGCAGGTCGGCGCACCGTGCCCGCGTCCGGCTCCAGGTCGCCCGCCAGGACGCGCAGCAGCGTCGTCTTGCCCGCTCCGTTCTCGCCCGTGACCAGCAGCCGCTGCCCGGGCATGACGGCCAACGGCCCGTCCAGACGCAGCCGTTCGCCGACCACCACACCGTCGAGCTCGGCGAGCGGACCCTCGGCGAGTGGGCGCTCCGCAGGTGCGGGGTGCTCGGCGCCCGCCGCCGACAGCGCCGCCGTGAACCGCAGCGGTTCCGGCGGGGCCGACACCGGGTTGCGCCGCAGGTGGGCCAGCCGTTCGCGGGCCGCCCGCACCTGCCCGCCGAGCTTCGCCTCGTGCGAGCGGCGGTGCTTGCCGAAGCCCTGCCGCGGGTCCTTGCCGGTGGTGGCCAGCCGCTTCCCGGCGGCCTCGACCAGTTCCTCGGTACGGGCCACCTCCTCGACCCAGTCGGCGTACTCCTGCTCCGCGCGGCGCCGGGCGGCGGCCTTGGCGGTGCGGTAGCCGGCCCAGCCGTCGCCGTAACGGTGCACTGTGCCCGCGTCCCGGTCCACCTCGAGGATGGTGGTGGCGATGCGCTCCAGGAAACCGCGGTCGTGGGTGACCGCGACGACGGTTCCGCGGTGCGCGCGCAGGTGCTCCTCGAGCCAGCGCACCGCCGCCGCGTCGAGGTGGTTCGTCGGCTCGTCGAGGAGCAGCAGCTCGGGCGCGGCGGCCAGCACGCAGGCGAGCGCGAGCCGCGACTGCTCGCCGCCGGAGAGCGAGCCGAGCACGCGGTCGCGAGTGATCCCGGCGAGCCCGAGCCCGTGCATGGCGGCGTCGACGCGGGCGTCCGCCTCGTATCCGCCGCGTTCCTCGTACGCGGTCAACAGCTCACCGTACGCGGCGAGTTCGTCCTCCGACGCCTCGCCGAGGCTCTCCTCGGCGGCCCGCAGCCGGTGCTCCATGTCACGCAGTTCGGCGAGGGCGAGATCGATGGCGTCCTGCACGGTGCAGTCCGGGTCGAGGTCGAGGGTCTGGGCGAGGTGGCCGACGCCACCGGGGAAGCTGACGGTGATCTCCCCGGCGTCCGGCGCCTCCGCCGCGGCCAGCAACCGCAGCAGGGTGGACTTGCCGGAGCCGTTCTCGCCGATGACGGCTGCCTTCTCGCCCGGGCGGACGGTGAAGGAGACCTGGTCGAGGACGGTCCGGGTGCCGTAGGACTTGGTGACGTCCTTGACGGACAGCTGCGCCACGGCAGCGAGTACAGGGGCAGGGGTATGGGCGCGTTCGCGCATGCGACTTCCTCTGGGGATGCGAAGGATCCACGGGCAGCGGGGACGGCGGCATCGGCCGTGCCCGGACTCAGAGGAAGTAGAAGAAGTGCATGCCCCCACCATAACAAGACGGTCCGTATCGTCTCCACCCGTACGCCTGGCGACCTACGTGAGCTGCGTCACCCACCAGGTTGATCACTTGCTCGAGGAGTCCAACTTGATCGTCCGAGTGCCGCAGGCCACCGCCTCCCGGAGAGGCCGTCAATTGGCTCTGGAGTCCCAGCGACACGCCGCACCGCACGGCGTGCCGCTGGGACTCGGCATCCAATTGCCCCTACAACAACGGCCCCACCTCGGCACCGAACGCGGCCATCTGGTCCGTGAGTTCCGTACGACTCCGGCTCCGGAACCGCACCTGCACCTGGTCCACCCCCATCGCCCGGTACGCCCGCAACGACTCGGCCAGCACCTCGGGGGCGCCCGTGAGGGTGCGGCGGCCGACCTCCCACGCGGGCTCGCCCACGTACAGCGGCTCCGTGATCGCCCCGACCACGAACGGGGCGTCCACTCCCGCCCGTTCCCTCAGCTCCCTCAGCCGGGCGATCTGCCCCGGCAGCCGGTCGCGCGGGTCGCCCTGCGGCAGCCAGCCGTCCCCACGTACCGCGGCACGGCGTACGGCTGCCGGGGAAGAGCCACCGACCCAGACGGGGACATGCTCCTGCGTGGGCCGTGGGCGCTGGCCGAGGCCCTCGAAGTCGTACGCCTTGCCGTGGTGGGCCGGGAACTCCTCGGGCCCGAGGGCGGCCCGGAGCGCGTCGAGCGACTCGTCGAGCAACGGCCCCCGCACCTCGAAGTCGACGCCCAGCGCCTCGAACTCCTCCCGTACGTGCCCGGCGCCGACCCCGAGGATCAGCCGCCCACCGGAGAGGTGGTCGAGGGTCGCGTACTGCTTGGCGGTGACGAGCGGGTGCCGGAGGCCGACGACCGCGACATGGCTCAGCAGCCGGACGCGCTCCGTCACCCCCGCCAGGAAGGCGAGCGTGGCGACCGGGTCGTACCAGACCGTGCTCATCGCGGCCGCGAGACGGCGTGGGATGGCGACGTGGTCGCAAGCCGCGACGTACGCGAAGCCGTAGCGGTCGGCGGTGCGGGCGATCTCCGCCAGGTCGTCCGGCCCGGCGTCCGCCTCCCACGGCTCGGCGTAGAGGGTGCTCTGGGACTGGACGGGGAGCTGCATCCCGTACAGCAGCCCGGCGCTTGAGGGGGTGCTCACCGCGCACCACCGGAGCCGGGGCCGGGGCCGGGCCACAGGCCGTCGTCCGTCAGCCCCAGCAGGTCGATGGCGTTGCGCCGTACGATCCGGTCGACCACGTCCGCGTCCAGGTGCCCCATCTGGGTCTCGCCGACCTGGCGGGACTCGGGCCAGGTGGAGTCGGAGTGGGGGTAGTCGGTCTCGTACAGGACGTTGCCGACGCCGATGGAGCCCAGGTTGCGGAGCCCGAACGCGTCGTCGAAGAAGCAGCCGTAGACGTGCTCGGTGAAGAGCTCGGACGGCGGGCGGTGGACCTTGTCGGCGACGCCGCCCCAGCCTCGGTTCTCCTCCCAGACGACGTCCGCGCGCTCCAGGATGTACGGGATCCAGCCGATCTGGCCCTCGGCGTACATGACCTTGAGGTTGGGGAAGCGTTCGAACTTGCCGCTCATCAGCCAGTCCACCATCGAGAAGCAGCAGTTGGCGAAGGTGATGGTGGAGCCGACGGCGGGCGGGGCGTCGGCGGACGTGCTCGGCATCTTGCTCGACGAGCCGATGTGCATGGCGATGACCGTGCCGGTCTCGTCGCAGGCGGCGAGGAACGGGTCCCAGGCGTCGGTGTGCACGGAGGGCAGGCCGAGGTGGGGCGGGATCTCGGAGAAGGCGACCGCGCGCACACCGCGTGAAGCGTTGCGGCGGACCTCGGCGGCGGCCAGTTCGGCGTCCCAGAGGGGGATGAGCGTCAAAGGGATCAGTCGACCCCGGGCGTCGGGGCCGCACCACTCCTCCACCATCCAGTCGTTGTAGGCCCGGACGCCGAGCAGGCCCAGCTCGTGGTCCTGCGCCTCGGTGAAGGTCTGGCCGCAGAAGCGCGGGAAGGTGGGGAAGCACACGGCCGACTGCACGTGGTTGACGTCCATGTCGGCGAGGCGCTGCTTGACGTCGTACGAGCCGGGGCGCATCTGTTCGTAGGTGATGACCTCCAGCTTGATCTCGTCCCTGCTGTACCCGACGGCGGTGTCGAGGCGGGTGAGGGGGCGGTGCAGGTCCTCGTAGACCCACCAGTCGCCGATGGGGCCGTCGTCGCCGGGGTCGCCCATGACGGGCTTGAACTTGCCGCCCAGGAAGGTCATTTCCTTCAGGGGCGCGCGGACTATGCGGGGGCCGATGTCCCGGTACTTCTTCGGCAGGCGGTCCTGCCAGACGTTCGGGGGCTCCACGGTGTGGTCGTCGACGGAGATGATCTTCGGGAAGGTGGTCTCGACGGTGTCCATACGGGCACGGTAGCGCCGATCTGACGAAGCGTCAGCTAGCGTGCGGGCAGTCGCTGACGATCCGTCAGCCGCTTCCCCATCTCCGCACCGCGAGCGCGTTTGGTCGTGTACATGGCCAGTCTGTGCTGTACGCGTGGCCGGATCGTGTACAACCGCGTGAGGAGAGCATGTGTAAACGTTGTGCCGTCCCGCGCGGCGGCCTGTGATCGCTGCCTCCCACGGCTGACGCATCCGCCGTGTACAAGGCAGACTGGCGTAGTTGTCAGGGAGACCAGGGGGCGGCGATGGACGACGTTGTACCGCGAGTGCCTGAGCAGCGCGGTCCCGAGGACGCTCGGCAACCGGCTGCCGAGGCACCGGCGCGGTTGCACTTCAGCGTG
Organism: Streptomyces spongiae; assembly: GCF_009377185.1. GTDB lineage: Bacteria > Actinomycetota > Actinomycetes > Streptomycetales > Streptomycetaceae > Streptomyces > Streptomyces spongiae. The sequence goes on along the minus strand of NZ_VJZC01000204.1, from coordinate 10,321 downwards.
CTCGGCCCCGTGCGCGCCTGGCGCGGTGCGGAGCCGCTGCCCACCGGTTCGCCACAGCAACGCGCCCTGCTGGCCGCGCTGCTGCTCCGCGAGGGCCGTACGGCCACGGCGGCCGAGCTGATCGACGCGCTGTGGGGCGACGAGCCGCCCTCCCAGGCCCTGGCCGCCGTCCGCACCTACGCCTCACGGTTGCGCAAGGTCCTCTCCCCCGGCGTGCTGGTCAGCGAGGCGGGCGGTTACGCCATCCGCCTCGCCGACCAGCACACCGAGTCGGGCCTGAACGGCTCCCTCGACCTCGCCCTGGCCCAGGAGTTGGCGTCCGACGCCGAGAAGGCGAGGGCGGCCGGCGACCTGTGTCACGCGCGCGCCCTGCTGAACAAGGCGCTGAGCCTGTGGGACGGCGAGGTCCTGGCGAGCGTCCCGGGCCCGTACGCGGAGACCCAGCGGGCGCGGCTGGACGAGTGGCGTCTCCAACTCGTCGAGACCCGTATGGACATGGACCTGGAACAGGGCTGCCACGCGGAGGCCGTCTCGGAGCTCACGGCCCTGACGGCGGCGCACCCCCTGCGGGAACGACTGCGCGAGCTGCTCATGCTGGCCCTGTACCGCAGCGGGCGCCAGGCCGAGGCCCTCGCCGTGTACGCGGACACGCGGCGGCTGCTGGCGGACGAGCTGGGCGTGGACCCGCGCCCGGGGCTGAAGGAGCTCCAGCAGCGGATCCTCCAGGCCGACCCGGCCCTGGCGGAGCCCTCGGCCCCGCTGGCCCCGGAGCTCTCGGCCGCCCCCGTACGACCGGCCCAGCTTCCCGCCTCCGTCCCCGACTTCACCGGACGGACGTCCTTCGTGTCCGAGCTGAGCGAGGTGCTGTCGTCGGCGTCGGCGGCCGAGGGCCGGGTGATGGCGGTGTCCGCGCTGGCGGGCATAGGCGGCGTGGGCAAGACCACGCTGGCCGTCCATGTCGCGCACCAGGCGCGCGGGGCCTTCCCGGACGGGCAGCTGTACGTGGACCTCCAGGGCGCCGGCGCGCGGGCCGCGGAACCGGAGACGGTGCTGGGCGCGTTCCTGCGCGCCCTGGGCGCGGCGGACAGCGCGATCCCCGACTCCCTGGAGGAGCGCGCGGCCCTGTACCGCTCGCTGCTCGACGGCCGCCGGGTGCTGGTCCTGCTCGACAACGCCCGGGACGCGGCCCAGGTACGGCCCCTGCTGCCCGGCACGGAGGGCTGCGCGGCCCTGGTGACGTCCCGGGTGCGCATGGTGGACCTGGCCGGGGCGCATCTGGTCGACCTGGACGTGATGTCGCCGGAGGAGGCGCTCCAGCTGTTCACGAAGATCGTGGGCGAGGAGCGGGTGGCCTCCGAGCGGCAGGCGGCGCTGGACGTGGTGGCGGCGTGCGGGTTCCTGCCGCTGGCGATCCGCATCGCCGCGTCCCGCCTGGCGGCGCGTAGAACGTGGACGGTCTCGGTGCTGGCCGCGAAGCTGGCGGACGAGCGGCGGCGGCTGGACGAGCTCCAGGCCGGGGACCTGGCTGTGAAGGCCACCTTCGAGCTGGGGTACGGCCAGTTGGAGCCGGCGCAGGCCCGCGCCTTCCGGCTGCTGGGGCTCGCGGACGGCCCGGACATCTCGCTCGCGGCAGCCGCGGCGGTGCTGGATCTGCCGGTGGAGGAGACCGAGGACCTGCTGGAGCCCCTGGTCGACACGTCCCTGCTGGAGTCGGCGGCGCCGGGACGCTACCGCTTCCACGACTTGGTGCGACTCTACGCGCGTGCGTGCGCCGAACGGGACGAACAGCCGCCGAGCGAGCGGGAGTCGGCGATGTCCCGGTTGCTGGACTTCTACCTGGCGTCGGCGACCCGCGTGTACGCCATAGAGCGCCCGGGTGACCGGACCGTGGACCACCTTGAAGTGACCGCGCGGGCGGGCCAGGAGTTCAGCGATGACGGGAAGGCGCTGGACTGGCTGCACGGCGAGGCCGCCAGCATCCTGGCCTGTGTCCAGCAGTCCCTCGGCCCGAGCACTCTGCGCCGCGCCGTCGACCTTCTCCTCGCCTCGAAGGACCTGGCGGAATCCGGCGCCAGTTCGCTCCGGTACGAGGCGGCGACCAGGGCTGCCCGGGACGCGGCGGCGGCGCTCGGGGACACGCATGCGGAGGGACGCACTCGCGTGACGCTCACCCAGGTGCTGAGCAACGCCGGCCACTTCGAGGACGCCGCGGCGGAAGCGGAACGAGCGGCCAAGCTCGGCCTTGAGTCCGGGGACCCGTGGACCTGCGGAAACGCCCCGAACGAGCAGGGCATCATCGCCAACTGCATGAACCAGCACGCGGTCGGCGAGGCATTTCTCCGCGAGGCGATCGACGCCTTCCGTCTGGACGACAACCGTCCCGGCGAAGCGAGCGCGCTGTGCAACCTCTCGCGCGGCCTGGCGTCGATGAACCGCACCTCCGCGGCCATTGATCTCGCTCGGCAGGGAATGGCCATCTACGACGACCTCGGCATGACCTTCCGCCTCGCCAACGCCAGGTACGCGCTGGGTATCGTGCTGAGCCAGGCAGGCCGGCACGCCGAGGCCCTGGACCAGCTCACGGAGGCCCTCCAGATCTTCGTGGAGAACCGGCAGCGGCTGTGGGAGGGGACGACCCACTTCCGCATAGCCCAGGTGCATCTGTCGGCTCAGGGCCCCGGCGGGGCGGCTCAGCACGCGGAACAGGCGCTCAGCACCGGTTGCATCGGTGGTGAGTGGATGCGCGGCAACGTCCTGACCCTGCTCGGGAGATCACTCAACGCCCTGGGCCAGCACGATCGGGCCCGAGCCTGCTGGAATGACGCTCTGGTCATCCACGAGGCGTCGGGCGCTCCGGAGGCGGACGAGGTACGCGCGCTCCTCAACCCGATCGCGGCGGCGTGACCCGTACGCCGAAGGCGTTCATTGAACGTTTATGAGGGGCTGCCAGGCTTCTCGTATCGATCCGTCGCGTCGGGGGGCAGGCGGGTCGGGAGGGCCCTGCGGATAACGTGAGCGGCCCAAAACGCCCGTCCGGCGACCCTCGGGGGAGTTGCCGGGCGGGCGTCGTCCCCAAGGACATCGTCAAAGCCACAGGAGTACTCAGCATGAGTGACGCCGAGAAGGACCAGAAGCCCACTCCTCAGGACAGCCACCAGCCCATCGGCGCGGAAGTCACCTCGCTGGACAGCCACCAGCCGGCCCCGCCGAGCGACGGCACGGTCACCTCGCTGGACAGCCACCAGCCGGCGCCGCCGAGCATCAACCAGGTCACCAGCCTGGACAGCCACCAGCCCGCCCCGCCCGCTCTGGACCTGGACGGCAAGTAGACCTCATCTAGACCTTTATCCCGACGGGGATCGGCCGCGGCGGCGCGGAGGGGGAGCCGCCGCGGCCGAGTCGTGTCCGGAGACGGCCGCCCGGAGCGAACCCTTCCGCTGACTCCCACGTCCCAGTAGCGCCAGATGCGGACGGAGAGAAGCAGGGGGAACCATGGACCGGCGGAGGATCACCAGGGGCACAGTGGGCGCCGCGACAGTGGTGATGGCGCTGGGCGCGCTGCAGGGCGCCAGTGCGGCCGGGGCCGACGGCGGAACCGCGCGGGGCGGCGCCTCGGACCCCAAGCCGTCGAAGGTGTGCGTGGGTACGCAGCCGAAGGGCAAGCTGCCCAGTTGGGGACCCAAGGGCAGCCGCCCCGACGACACGCCGCTGTACCGAGTGCTGGCGTACATCGACAAGACCGCCAAGGGGTACCGGAACATCTTCACCGGGTGGGCCGTCGACGACGCCGGCCGGGCCGCGGACGTCTACCGCGTCCCCGGCAAGCAGGCCGACAGGCTCGACGCCGACCTCTGCGGTGCCGCCGAGAAGGGCGTCACGGTGCGGTTGTACGACACCGACATCACCCAGCGCGAGCTCAAGGCCCTCGTCGACCGGATCGGCGGGGACATGGACCGCTGGAAGGGCACCTTCATGATCTGGTCGGTCGGAATGTACTCCGGCGGGACCGTGGGCATAGGCGTCTCCGACGCGGGGAAGGCCGAGCCGATCCTCCGGAAGGCCTATGGGGAGGAGGCCATGCGGCACATCAGGATCGAGGAGGAGGAGCAGGCCACGACCCTGCCCGGCAGGTGAAGGTCACGGGCGCGACGGGCCCAGCCCCCTCAGCTGCCCCTTCACCACCTTCCCGCTCGCGTTCCGCGGCAGCTCGCCCAGGAAGGCGACCGACCTCGGCACCTTGTAGTTCGCCATCTCCCGGCGGGACCAGGCGATCAGGTCGTCCGCGGTCGTCACGGCCCCCGGGCGCCGGACCACGAACGCCCTGCCGACCTCGCCCAGCCGCGCGTCCGGGACGCCGATCACGGCCGCGTCCGCCACGTCGGGGTGGAGCATGAGGAGTTGCTCTATCTCGGCGGGGTAGGCGTTGAAGCCGCCGACGATGAACATGTCCTTGATCCGGTCGGTGATACGGAGGTTGCCCGCCTCGTCCAGGACACCCACGTCGCCGGTCCTGAGCCAGCCGTCCTCCGTGACCGCCTTCGCGGTCTCGGCCGGGTCCTCGAAGTAGCCGCGCATGACGTTGAAACCGCGGACCAGGACCTCGCCGGGCACACCCGCCGGCGCCGGTGAACCCGACGGGCGCACCACCTTCACCTCCGACCCCGGGATCGCCCGGCCGGACGTCGAGGCGATCACCCGCGCCTCGTCCCCGCGCCGGCACATCGTCACGATCCCGCTGGCCTCGGACAGGCCGTACGCGGTGAGGACCGTGTCCACCCTCAGCTCCGACCGCAGCCGCTCGACGAGTTGGAGGGGGACGACCGCCGCGCCCGTCACCACCAGCCGCAGCGCCGACAGGTCGTGGTCGTCACGGGAGGGGCGGTCCAGGAGCGACTGGTGGAGGGTCGGCGGGCCGGGGAGGACCGAGATCCGTTCCGAGGCGATGTTCGCCAGCGCCGTGTCCACGTTGAACACCGGCTGCGGGATCATCGTCGCGCCCCGCATCAGACAGGCCAGTACGCCCGCCTTGTAGCCGAAGGTGTGGAAGAAGGGGTTCACGATCAGGTAGCGGTCGCCCCGGCGCAGTCCCGCGAGGTCGCTCCACACCTCGTACGCCCGCAGTGTCTGCGCGTGGGTGATCAGCGCGCCCTTGGGACGGCCGGTCGTGCCCGAGGTGTAGACGATGTCCGAAGGGGAGTCCGGCGACAGGGACGCCTCGCGCTCGCGTACCCGTCCCGGCGGTACCCCGTCGCCGCTCGCCAGGAAGTCCTTCCAGGTGCGGAAGTCGGCGGGGGCGTCGTCCGCGAGGACCACCACCTGCTCCAGGTGCGGCAGACCGCGCAACGGGCCGGGTCCGCATCCCATGGTGGCCGCCCGCCGCAGGGACGCGACGTACGAGGTGCCGAGGAAGGTGCCCGTGACGAACAGCAGCTTCGCCCGGCTGCGTTCGAGGACGTACGCCGCCTCCGTGCCCTTGAAGCGGGTGTTCAGCGGGACGAGGACCGCGCCCGCCGAAACCGCTCCCAGGGCCGAGACGATCCAGTCGAGGGTGTTGGGCGCCCAGATCGCCACCCGGTCGCCGGACCGGACGCCGTTCGCCACGCAGGCCGCGGCGGCGCGTTCGACGCGGGCGCCGAGCTCCGCGTACGACACGCGCGTACGGCCCTCCACCACGGCCTCGGTCGTGCCGTACCGCTCGGCCGCCGACCGGACCAGTCCGGGAATGCTCCCCCACTCCATGTCACCGCGCACGACGGCCTCCCGCAAGCAAGCACAACCCATAGCTGACTGTCCGTCAGATTAGCTGTAACCTGACGGACTGTCAGCCATGGAAAGCGGACACGACACAGGGCACTCAGGGCACTCAGGGACTCAGGGACACACCCGTGAAAGGTGCGTGCGCATGGCCACCCTCAAGGACGCGACCGCCGTCGTCGGGATCGGACAGACCGCCTTCGCCAAACAACTCCCCGAGAGCGAGAAGGCGTTGGCGTGCCGGGCGATCCTCGCCGCCCTCCGCGACGCCGGGATCGACCCGGGCGAGGTCGACGGGCTCGCCTCCTTCACGATGGAGGAGACCGACGAGGTGGAGGTCGCCAAGGCGGTCGGCTTCGGGGACCTCACGTTCTTCAGCAAGGTCGGCTACGGCGGGGGCGGTTCCTGCGCCACCGTCGCGCACCTGGCCGCCGCCGTCGCCACGGGACAGGCGAGCGTCGGGGTGGCCTGGCGGTCACGGAAGAGGGGGTCGGGCCCGCGCCCCTGGAAGAACACCGCCGTCCAACTCCCCACGCCGGCCCAGTGGACACGCCCCTTCGGCCTCCTCAGACCGGTCGACGAGATCGCCATGCTCGCCCGCCGCCACATGCACGAGTACGGCACCACACGGGACCACCTGTTCAACGTCGCGCTCGCCTGCCGCAACCGCGCCAACCAGAACCCGGCGGCCATCATGTACGAGCGCCCCCTCACGCGTGACATGTATATGACCTCCCGCTGGATCAGCGAGCCCCTCTGCCTCTTCGACAACTGCCTGGAGACGGACGGCGCGCTGGCCTGCGTCATCGTCTCCGCCGAGCGGGCGCGGGACTGCCGGCAGCGGCCCGTGTACGTCCACTCCGCCGCCCAGGGCCTGCCCGCCCAGCACCACGGCATGGTCAACTACTGGAACGACGACCCCCTGACCGGCCCCGCCTGGACCGCCGCCCGACACCTGTGGAAACACGCCGACTTCGGCCCCGAGGACGTGGACGTCGCCCAGATCTACGACGCGTTCACCGCGCTCATCCCGCTCTCCCTGGAGGGCTACGGCTTCTGCGGGCGCGGGGAGGGCGGCGCCTTCACCGAGGGGGGCGCGCTGGAGATCGGCGGCCGACTGCCACTCAACACCGGAGGCGGCGGGCTGAGTGAGGCGTACGTGCACGGGTTCAACCTCATCAACGAGGGCGTGAAGCAGTTACGGGGGACGAGTACGGCCCAGGTCCCGGGCGCAGCGACATGCCTGGTCACGGCCGGTGAAGGGGTCCCGACGTCCGCCCTGTTGCTGCGTACCTGAAGGACTTGTTGCCGCGCACCTGAGGAAGCGAGTGAGGAGCACCGAGATGCTGACACCTGTCGTGGACGACGACGGCGCCCCCTTCTGGGAGCACACCCGCCGGGGCGAGCTGCGGATCCAGGCGTGCGCCGACTGCGGGGAACTCCGCTTCCCGCCCCGCCCCTGCTGCCCGCACTGCCAGTCCTTCGCGAGCGAGTGGCGGGAGGTGAGCGGGCACGGCCGCGTCTGGTCGTACGTCGTCCCCCACCCGCCCCTGCTGGCGGACTACGCGGAGCAGGCCCCGTACCCCGTGGTCCTCGTCGAACTGGCCGAGGCGCCGCGCATCCGCCTCGTGGGGAACCTCGTCACCGAGGCGGGCGCCCGGCTCGACTCCGTCGCGATCGAGCGGGTGCGGATCGGGGCGAGGGTGCAGGTGGTCTTCGACGGCGAGGGCCTGCCCCAGTGGGTCCTGGAGCGGCCGTGAGCACGGGCGGAGGCTCGCGTGGTCTGCGGACGACCGTCGACAAGGACACCGGCGTCGCCGTCCTCACGCTCGACCGCCCCGAGCGCCTCAACGCCATCGACCTGACGACGGCGAACGAACTGTCCGCCGCCTGGCGGGAGTTCCGGTACGACGACACCGTACGGGCCGTCGTCGTCACGGGTGCGGGAGAGCGGGCCTTCTGCACGGGTCTCGACCGGAACGCCGAGGTGCCGCAGCCCAGTTCGCCGTACATGGTGGACGACCCGCTCATCGCGATCGGGCCGAAGGCCAACGACCTGTGGAAACCCGTCGTCGCCGCCGTGGGAGGGATGGCCTGCGGCGGGGCGTTCTACCTCATCGGCGAGGCGGAGTTCGTCGTCGCGGACGAGACGGCGACCTTCTTCGACCCGCACACCACGTACGGGATGGTCAGCGCGTACGAGTCGATCCACCTGGCGCAGCGCATGCCGTACGGAGAGGTGGCGCGGATGGCGCTCATGGGGACGGCCGAGCGGATGTCCGCGCGGCGGGCGTACGAGGTGGGCCTGGTCTCCGAGGTGACCCCGCCCGGCGAGGCGCTCGCGGCGGCCGTGCGGTGCGCCCGCGTCATCGCCTCGTATCCGCCCGAGGCCGTCCAGGGCACGGTACGGGCCTGCTGGGCGGCCCAGGAGGCGACCCGCACGCAGGCCCTCGCCCACGCGGCACACCTCGTGACCCTCGGCAACCTGCCCACCGAACGGCAGGCGGAACTGTTCTCCACCCGCCGCACGGAGTTCAGGACCCGCTGAGCCACCTCAGGACGCGTACCCCTACTCGGACGTGCGCGTCACCGCGCTCAGCCCGCACGTGCTGTCGTTCACGTTCTCCCCGTCCGCCGGGACGTACGCGGCGGCGACGTCCAGGGTCTCGGAGGAACCGGCGCTGACGTACGGGATCGTGGAGTTGCTGGTGCGTACGACTGAACCGTCCGGGCCCTTGAAGGTGACGTTGAACTCGTAGGTGTACGTCGTGGCCGCGCTGCCGTTGGTGGCGCGGACGCGGGCGACGATGCCGCGGGCCGCGTCGAACGCGCAGCTCTCGATCTTCACGTCCTTGGCGGCGCGGTTCGACCTGTTGCCGCCCGTCGAGCCGGACGTGGAACCGGACGTGCTCGCGCCGCCCGTCGTGGTGGTGTCGTAGTCGTAGTCGTCGTGGTCGTCGTCCTTGCCGACGTCACCGGTGGTGCTCCCGGTGGAGCCGCCGCTGCTGCTGCTCGAACTCGACGACGAGGAACCGGAGCTGCAGCCACCACCGTGGGAGTGGCGGGCTCCGGTGAGGGCGATGACTGCTATACCGAAGACGGCGACAGCGCGGACATGGCGAAGCTTCACGTACTCAACCCCCGTTGAGGACCGTTGTGTTGGCGTTGCAGCTGCACACAGTACCGGCTACGTCGTCCGGGCCGTCCCCGTCCCCTTCTCCGCGTCCAGCGCGTACACGCACCGGTCCTTGCTGCACGCGTACACGACCCCGTCCTTCACGACGGGAGAGCCCGTGATCTCGCCGCCCGTGGCCAGTTTCCAGCGGAGGCGGCCGTCGTCGGACTTGAGGGTGTAGAGCAGGTGGTCGGTGGAGCCGAAGTGGATACGGCCCTCGGCGACGGCGGGGGCGCCCACGATGTCGCCGCCCGCCTGGAAGCGCCACTTGGGGGTGCCGGTGACCGCGTCCAGCGTGTAGAGGCCCTTGCCGCTGCCCACATGGACGTGTCCCGCGGCGACCAGGACCGGGTCGACCGACGACCTGGCCTCCGTCGCGATGCGCCAGCGGTCGCGGCCGTCGGTGGCGTCGAGGGCGTAGACCGTGCCCAGGTAGTCGGCGAGGTAGATGCCGCCGCCCGTGACCGCCGGGCCGGGAATGAAGGTCGGTGCGCACAGGAACACCGCCGGGGCCTCGAAGTGCCAGCGGACGTGGCCGCCCGCGATGTCGATGGCCAGCACGCGCGAGCCCGCGCAGACGTACACGTAGCCGTCCGCGGCGGGCGTCAGGCGCACCGGGACGCCACCGCAGGAGGCCGCGTCACCGATGGGGTACGACCAGCGCTCCTCACCCGTTCGGGCCTCCAGGGCGCGCAGCCGGGCGTCCTTCCAGACGAACACCGTGCCCTCCTGGACGTGGGGGCCCGCCTCGGGGGACTCGAAGTCGGTCTGGGCACCGGTGATCTCCCAGAGCTTCTGGCCGTTCGAGGCCTCCCATGCCTGGACACCGCCACCGCGCGTGCCGGTGACGACGGTGCCCCGGTCGGCCTTCAGCGAGTACACCCAGGCGTCCACCGAGAGCCGCCACAGATCGGCGCCCTCGCGGGCGTCCAGGGCGAAGAGGGTCGGGCCGTCGGAGGCGTGGATACGGCCGTCCGCGACCGCCATCGACCAGGCCACGTCCCGCGTCTTGAAGCGGCGCCGGCCGGTCATCACGTCCAGTGCGTGCACCTCGAAGGAGGTGACGTAGACCAGGTCGTCGGCGACCGCCGGGGTCCCCCAGACGTCGTTCGACATGCGGAAACGCCAGGGGCGCCAGCCCGCCCCCGCCTCCGGGGCCACGGTCGGCGCGGCGGTCGCGTTGGGTGCGGGGTCGGCGCCGTTCACGCCGGCGCGCGGGCGCGACCAGGAGGCCACGAGGCCCGCCTCGGGAGGAGGCGCCTTCACGGCGGCGGCGCGGGCGTCGGCCACGCGCGGGCCGGGCCCGATGGGCACCTGGGCACCCGCGAGCCGTACGGGACCGGCGTCGGGACCGCCGACGGGAGCGGGCACGGGGGCGGGATCGTACGACGG
>NZ_VJZC01000203.1 GCF_009377185.1 Streptomyces spongiae | reverse complement strand
ACGCAAACGCTGGACCATGCGCTGGAAGGCCGCACTCCAAGCCTTCGACATCACCTTCGACGGCCGGCTCACCGCCGGACGCCGCTGAACAAAACCGACCGAGTTCCACCGTTCGCTACACAGACCCCACGGTCCCGGCTCAGCGTCGACCGCTGTTGGTTACTGGTAGGACCGGTCGCGCTCGCCGGTATTCGTTGTCGGTCGAGTCACCCATACGTGTACCTGTCCTGGTAGGGCGACGTATCGGGGTTCTTGCAGCGTGAACTGGTGGTCCGGGGTTCAGGATCCGGTGCGGTAGCGGGTGAGCATGAGGGCGACGGCTTCGTCCACGATCGTGGTGTCGGTGGGGTCGGGCGGGACGAAGTCGGCGCGTACGAGCTGGGGCCACAGGAGCTGGCCGCAGATCATGCCGAGGAACTGTTCGGCCACTGCGGATGCCGGCTGTGGCTGTCCGTCGGCCGAACGGAAGTCGAGTGTGCCGGCCTGCGCTTCGGTGTCCAGGTAGTCGCGGAGCCGGTCGAAGAAGGGCCCGCGGTCGATGGCGAAGCCGGTGCCGACGATGTCGGCGAGTTCCGGCATCTGGGGAAGTTCGGTGATGATGAGGCGGCACAGCGCCGCCGTGCCGGGCCGTGAGACCAGGCAGGCGTAGTCGCGGCCGATGTGGTCCAGCCCGTACCGGGGATCGCCGGGCGGGGGTGGTGCGGCGTACTGCACGTCCAGTTGCCACTGTTCAGAGGTGACGGCCGCGAACAGCGCGGCCTTGGAGGGGTACCGCTTGAAGAGGGTGCCGGTGGAGACGCGGGCCTCCCTGGCGATCTGGGCCAGGGAGGTCTTGTCGTATCCCCGGGCGAGGAAGAGGTCGCGGGCGGCCCGGATGATGCGCGCGCGGTTCTCGGCTTTGATCTGCGCGTGATACCCGGCCCGGCACGTATCGCCACCGGTTTCCATTCGGTCACGGTCCGCCACCGACATACCCACGCCCCTCGCCCGTCTCCCAGCCGCATCCTCGCTGTCAGAGAACGGTCTGGCCACCGTCCAGGATAAGGTCCTGGCCCACGGCGAAGGCGGAGACATCGGAGGCCAGGTACACGACGGCTTCCGCGACCTCCTCGGGCAGACCCATGCGCCCCAGAGGAATGCCGGAGCTGATCGCCTCCAGAACCGCCGACTGCTGCGCGGGATCCTCGATCCCGAGCTTCGAGTACAGCGGGGTGTCCACCGGGCCGGGGCTGACCGCGTTGAACCGGATGCCGTGCGACCTGAGCAGGTCCGCGTTCCACGACCGCATCAGGGAGGCGATGGCCGCCTTCGTCGCGGCGTAGGCGTTCGAGTGCCCGTAACCGCCGTGCGCGCTGTTGGACGCGTTGAGGATGACCGAGGACGGGTTGGCCAGCACGGGCACCAGGGCCTGGGTGAGGAAGAAGACGCTCTTGACGTTGATGTCGAAGAGACGGTCGAAGCTGTCCTCCGTGTGGTCCTCGAACGGCCTCCAGTCCGAGACGCCGGCGTTCAGGAACGCCACGTCCAGCTTCCCGAAATGCTCACGCACCCGCTCCGCCAGGCCGCGCTGCGCATCGAGATCGCGCGCATCGGCCTGCACCACCGGCACCTTGTCCCCGAAGATCTGCCGCGCCTTATCGATGCTGGCCGGGGTGACGCCTGTGACCAGCACGTCGGCGCCCTCAGCGATAAAACGCTGCGCGGTCTCCAGACCGATCCCACTCGTGCCGCCGGTGATGAGGGCGCGCTTGCCCGCAAGACGATTCATGTGCCTGTTCCTTGCCGAGCCGTGAGGTAAGTCGATGGACTTACCACCGGAAGGTAACTGCCACACCCTTCATGTGGCAAGTCGATCCACTTATCATCGGCAGTCTGCTGCTGTCTGGCCTGCCATCTGTTCTCTCCTTCGGGAAGGACGAGGAGTAGGCGAACCTCATCCTCGGATGCGGTGCAAGCCCGGGTGAGTGCACGTCACGGACGACTCGGGCGCGCTGTCTTCACTTCTCCGGCCGTGATAATTCTTCGCGGGCGTCGGCCGGTCAGCCGCGTTGCCGACGGGCGCGCAGAGCGGCCCAGTGGCGCAGGCGCTCGGTGATCTGGGCTTCGTAGCCGTTGCGGGTGGGCTGGTAGTACGTCTCGCGATCCATGTCGTCGGGGAAGTAGTTGTCACCGGAGAAGCCGTCGGCTGTGTCCGGGTCGTACTGGTAGTCCTTGCCGTAGCCGAGGTCTTTCATCAGCCGGGTCGGGGCGTTGAGGATGTGGGCGGGTGGCATGAGTGAGCCGGTGTGCCGGGCTGATCGGTGTGCGGCATTGAAGCCGCGGTAGACGGCGATGGACTTGGGGGCGGTGGCGAGGTAGACGACGGCCTGGGCGATCGCCAACTCGCCCTCCGGTGAGCCGAGCCGCTCGTACACGTCCCAGGCGGCGAGGGCCTGCTGGATGGCGTGCGGGTCGGCCATGCCGATGTCCTCGTTCGCGAAGCGGACCAGGCGGCGGGCGACGAACAGCGGGTCCTCGCCGCCGTCGAGCATGCGGGCGAGCCAGTACAGGGCCACGTCCGGGTCGGAGCCGCGCATCGACTTGTGCAGCGCGGAGATCAGGTTGTAGTGGCCCTCCTGCGCCTTGTCGTACAGCGGGGCGCGCTGCTGGATGTGATGGGCGAGCCCGGCGGTGTCCAGGGTGGTTTCGGTGTCCGGGAGGGCTTGAAGCTGTTCGGCCATGTTGAGGAGGTAGCGGCCGTCGCCGTCCGCCATGGCGATCAGGGCGCGGCGGGCGTCGTCGTCCAAGGGCAGATGGTGGCCGGTGAGCTGCTCGGCGCGGTCGAGGAGCGTGGACAGTGCGGCTTCGTCGAGGCGTTTGAGGACGAGGACCTGGGTGCGGGAGAGGAGGGCGCCGTTGAGTTCGAAGCTCGGGTTCTCCGTGGTGGCGCCGATCAGGGTGACGGTGCCGTCCTCGACGTAGGGCAGGAAGCTGTCCTGCTGGGCACGGTTGAAGCGGTGGATCTCGTCGACGAACAGCAGGGTGCCCTGGCCGATGCCGCGTCGGCTTCGTGCGGTGGCGAAGACCTTGCGCAGATCGGCCACGCCGGAGAAGGTGGCCGACACCGGCTCGAAGGCCAGGTTGCCGGCGTCCGCGAGGAGCCGGGCGATGGTGGTCTTCCCGACGCCGGGCGGGCCCCACAGGATGGCGGAGCCGAGGCGCTGCTGGGCGACCATGCGGCCCAGCGGGGCCTCCCGGGCAAGGATGTGGTCCTGCCCGACGACATCTTCCAGCTGGGTGGGGCGCAGGCGGTCGGCGAGGGGCCGGGAGGGCTCCTCGTCGAAGAGCGGCAGGGTCGGTTCCATTGGTCTCTCGGGTCGGAAGCGGACGTGTGCGGACGGGGCGAGCCGTGCACGGGGCACTGACAGGCGTCGGCTCAGCCGCTCGTGGGGAAGCTCGCGGTGCTCATCGGGCACCAGGGCGGTCTCGCCGCGGCAGCCGCTCGACGGCCAGGTCGTAGGAATCCTCGACCGCGTCGGTGACCAGCCGCTCGGTGATGCCGGGACCAGGACCGAGGGAGATCCAGTGCCGTTTGTCGAGATGGCGGCCCGGTGTGATCGAGGCGTAGCCGCGTACGTGAGCGCGGGCGTGTTCGGGTTCGCACTTGACCGTGATGATCTGATCATCCGGGTCGTCGGTGACGATCAGGAACACCTTGTCCGCGACCTTGTACACGTCGAGTCCGGGGGTGAAGGGGTACCCGTGGCTGACGTCGGGGAGGGCCAGGGCCGCCTGGCGGGCGGTGTCCTGGAGCCGGTCACCGGCCGCGCTCACCTGGCCGCCCGTGCGCCGGTGCCGTAGGTGTGCGGGTCGACGGGCCGCTCGGCCCTGGGCAGGTGGGCGACCACGAGCCGGTAGGAGTCGGTGACGAGTTCCTCGATCAGCTTCTTGTCGACGCCCGCCCCGCTCTCCAGGGTGATCCAGTGCTTCTTGTTCATGTGGTAGCCGGGGGTGATGTGGCTGTACTGCTGCCGCAGGGCGTGGGCCTCGCCGGGGTCCGCCTTGAGGATCACGACGGGACGCCCCGGGACTTCGGTCATCAGCATGAACACCTTGCCGCGTACCTTGTAGACCTCCCAGTCGGGGCCGAAGGGGTGCTCCAGCTGGGCTCCGGGGAGTTCCTCCGCGCAGTCGGCGGCGGTCTTGTGCAGGGCCGATCCGTTCATGGGTGGTGGGCCTTCTCCGGTGGTGACGGACTGGGGCATCGAAAGAGGCGGAGGGCGCGCCGCGCGGGCGCGGGGGCACGTCCCATCCTTCCGTCGAAGCCGACTGGAAGGGCAGTAGGCTGCGGACACATGATGGTCGACAAGCGACACTCCGGGCCGAGCAGGCAGGCCGGACCGGCTGCGGTTCCGCTGTACGGTTTCCAGCCCCCGGTCGGTACTCCGTACGGCCTTGAGGTGAGTACCGTCGAGGATTTCTTCGCCCAGCACGACGACTGGCCGTGGAACCCGCCCCGTCCGGGCCGTGCCACCTTCCACTACCTGATCCTGGTCACCGAGGGTGAGTTGCGGCACGACGTCGACTACGTCACGCGGACCGTCACCCCTGGCCAGTGGCTGTGGGTGCGTCCGGGGCACGCGCAGTGCTGGCATCCGCCCGGCGTGGCCCGCGGCCCGTTCATTCTGTTCGAACCGGACGTGCTGCGGCCCGACCTCGCCCGTCTCCTGGCCCCGCTCACCGCGCACGAGGCCCCTGCCGTGCTCAGCCCGCACCCCGACGACACCGCCTGGCTCCAGCAGACGGCACTCCAGCTCCTGGACGAACACCGCGCACTGGGGCGCCGCCCCCTCGACGTCCACCACGCCCTGCGGCGCAGCCTGCTCGAGTCGCTGCTGCTGCGCCTGGCCAACTCCCCGGGCATCGCCCCCATCGGCACGGCCGCGGCCGGCACGGGCCGTGCCGACAGGTACGGGCGCTTCCTGGACGCCCTGGAGCTGCACTTTCGCGAACTGCACCAAGCCGCGGACTACGCCGAGCTGCTTGGCTGCTCGGTCCGCACCCTCAGCCGTGCCGCCCGGGACGCCACCGGCAAGGGGGTGCGTGAACTCATCGACGAGCGGCGCCTCCTGGAAGCCCGGCGCCTGCTGGGAGCTGCCCGGTGGGACGCCCGGGCGGTGGCCGCCCACCTCGGCTTCACCGACCCCGCGAACTTCGGCCGCTTCTTCCGCGACCGCACCGGCCTCACCCCGGCTGCCTACGCAGCCCGCGAGGCAAGGACCGTCCCCCCTCCTCTCCCTGGTTGACGATCCCGGTGGTTCCGGCTGGGTCTCAGTCGACGGCCTCGATGGTGACGTCGACCGTGCCGTCGTACTTCTTCAAGGCATCGGCCCCCGAGCCGATCTCGCCGAGGACGACGATGCCGGGGTCGGGGATGGACTGGCCGTCGTGGTCGTAGAAGATGGCGATGTCGGGACCGGGTGACCAGTAGGCGATGTTGCCGATCTCGTAGCTGAACCGCGGCTCGCCTCCTGCGGCGAGAGACCGGGACAGGTGACCGTACTTCTCGCGCTTGAACAGGTCGTCCATCTGCAGCGTCAGCGGAAGCAGCGAGGCGAAGTCGCGTGCCGTCGCGTTGTCGTCGAGGGTTGCGTCGAGGACGGTCGGTCCTCGACGGGGCTGAGAATCAGCACCGTGATGTCCGGCTCGCCTTCTGACCCCGGAACCTGGCGCTCCTCCACCCGCACTCGGCCGCCCGCCGTCAGAGCCTCCGAATCCAACCCGGGTGAACCCTGGGCGATCTGCCGTCGGATCTCTCGCAGGGTTTCATCCGACAGGGCCGGAAAAACAGCTCCCCGCGCCTCCTCGACGGGCGCGAGCTCCGGGTCCAACGAGGGCCGGACGGTCGTGGCACCGAAAAGGTCTGCTGCTGCCTGGTCCGTCATCTGTTCCCTCCTTCGGAAACACCGGGCAGCGGTGACGCTCACCGCCGGGCTGAGGTATTCACTGCGCACGATGTGCGGGTGCAAGCAGATCGAGTTGATGTGTGCGATGACCTTGTCGCGTTCCGCGATCAGTTCTCAGTCGTCCAGGACAACGACATGCTTGCCCGGCGTGGTGCCGGATTCGAGGTCGGCCTGGGCATCACGGACCTGCTCCAGACCGTGGTAGACCTTCGCGACCGGGACTTTGAGGCGCCCTTCGGCAATGGCCTGGAGCTGGTGGGCGAAGACGTCGGCCGGCAGATCGGCGGCCTGACCGCCGTAAGAGGTCAGCCGCACCCCGCCCGGGATCATGAACGGGGTGAAGTCGGGGATCGTCCACTGGCCTGCCAGGGCTCCGGTGAAGCAGACCGTGCCGTGCCGGCGGACGGTGCGGAGGGTGTCGGTGAGGACCGAGCAGCCCACCAGTTCCAGTGCGGCGTCGACGCCATCCGGCACCAGCTCGCACACCTGGTCGGCGAGGGTGCCGTTGTCGACGAGGGCATGGTCGACGCCCGCGGCCCGCAGTGCCCCGGCCCTCTCTGGGCTGCGCGTGGTGGACAGCACGGTGGCTCCGAGGTCCTTCGCGATCGTGGCCGCGCTCAGCCCGACCGTGGAGGTGCCGCCGCGGATCAGCAGCGTCTGCCCCGCCTTGAGGTCCAGGCCGGTGGTCAACGATCCGTAGGCGGTCTGGAACATCTCCGGCAGCGCACCGACGACCTCCCACGGCAGGCCGGTCTCGAACGGGATGACCTGCCCTGCGGGGACGCTCACGTACTGGGCGTACGCGCCGTCGTACGAGCGGCCCATGCCGCCCATCATCGTGGCCACCTGCTGTCCCGGCCGCAGCCCGCTGTCCTCGTCGGCCTCATCGACCACGCCGACGCCCTCGATACCGGGCACACGTGGGTAGGTGACCTCCGCGTCGGACTCGCCCTTGCGGGTGGTGACCTCGGACTCGTTGACGCCGAACGCCTTCACCCTGATCCGCACCCAGCCGGGCTTGCTTACCGGCACCGGCACGTCCTTGATCTCCAGCGCGTCGAGGCCGCCGGGGCGGGTGACGACGACGGCCCGCATCGTCGCCGGTGCCCTGTCGCCAACTGCTGTCGATTGGCTCATGACGAATTCCTTACTCTGTTCGCCCCTGGTGCGTTGTTCCGTACGGCCCGATGACCGTCAGGGGCGGTCGATGCCCTCCCACAGGTCAAGGGCCTGCTGGTAGTGGGCGGTGGCCTCACAGGGCGGGTTGCCGACGCTCCCCGAAGTGGGCCGGTCCGCGACAGCGGGCCACAGACGGGACTGCTCGCCGGTGGCGAAGTCGAGCACGATGTCGCGGATACGGGTGTCTCGCTCCGCCTGCTCCGCGCTGCGGCCCGGCTGTTCCTGGCCGACCAGGGCGTACATCTCGGTGCCGTGCACCGCGGGCGCGCCCTCGGCGGGCCCGATCATCAGGAGATGGGCGTTGCCGCCTGCGGCGGCGTGCGCCAGGGCGCCGCGGGCGGCCGGGAGCGCGAAGAGGTAGTCCGCCATGACCGCGGCGCGGACCTCGGCCGGGGTACGGACGCCCTGGTCGTAGGCGTCGACGATCTTCTTCGCGCGGGAGCGGGAAATGCGCCACCCCTCGACCTCGTCGACGACGCGGTCGAGGGTGTGCGGGTCGAAGCGGTCGAGGTCGTTCGCCACCCACCACCCCATGTCGTCACTCGCCATGCTCAGCAGCACGTCGACATCGCGGTGCGCGCCCGAGGCGAGGACGTCCATGGGATGGGCGTGCACCACCGCGCCCGGCTGCCCGATGTCCAGGACGACGCCGGTGGCCTTGTTGTCCACCCCGCCGCGGACTCCGAGGTCCGTCGGGGCGACCTTGCGCAGGGCGTCCCTCAGGGAGACCGCGTCGAGGTCGAGCAGCTTCTCCGGGTTGTCCGCGACGCCGAGTTCGGTGACGAACAGGTGCGCGAGCTCCTCGGCCCACCAGGCCGGGATGCTACGAGCGGGCCCGCCGGAGAACCCGGCCAGCCGCCGGTACAGGCCGTCGGCGGAGGAGGCGCTGAGCAGTCCGAAGGTGGAGTAGGCGCCGGCGCTGTGGCCGTAGACCGTGACCTGGTCGGGGTCGCCGCCGAAGTGGGCGATGTTCCGCTTGACCCAGGTCAGCGCGGCGATGACGTCCTGCAGGAAAAGGTTGCTGGCCTCGGCGAGCCGCCCGCCGTATTGCGAGAGCGAGAGCGCGCCCAGGGCGCCGAGCCGGTAGTTGACCGACACGCTCACCACGCGCCCCGTCGCGGCGAGACCGGAGGCGTTGGAGGTGATCTGGGTGTTCGCGCCGTACTCGAATCCGCCGCCGTGGATGTACACGGTCACCGGGAGCGCCTTGTCGGCCGGCTGCTCAGGGGCCCACACGTTCAGGTTCAGGCAGTCCTCGCCCATCCCGCTGTCCGCTTCGAGCCAGTCGCCGCTGTCGGGCTGGACGGAGACGACGCCCTTGCGGTCATAGGGGCGGTCTGGATCGAAGTCCGCGACCACGGGGCGGCGATACCGCTCGGCGGTGGCGTACGGAATCCCCCACCAGGACCGCACCCCTGGTGCAGTCGGAGCCTTGGGAGCGGTAGCGGTCATGACATGTCCTTCCAGCGCGGTTCGGGCGTTCGCGAGGTGCTTCGGCGACTGGTTGCTCGCGGTGACGTCCCCCATCGTTTCCCGGGATCCGACAAAATGCCCGGCGGGTGGCGGTCACCCGGTGGTCATCAGGTGACACTTCGCCAACAAGATCTCGGTGCAGGTCATGAGCTTCTCCTACATGACCGACGGCCGGATCGTCGGCGAACGGGGCCGGCCTGACCTCCCGCAAGAGGTCGGTCTCTTCTTCTTGATCCGGCGTCTTCGCGCGAACAGCGCCCGCTGCGGTGAGAGCTGTACTCGCTTGTCACCGAGACTCGTAGGGGTGCGGGTTGCGGCTGCTGAGGCGGTCGAGGGCGCCCCTGGCCCGATCCTCGGCGGTGAGAATCGGGGCGCAGCAGGCCCTCGTTCGTCACGAACCTCGCCGGCTCGCGATCGCGGTCGGCCGACGTCCTACTGTCCAAACCTCGCGGTCCCCAGACCCTGGCAGAGACAGTGGCCGAACTCGGCCGGCGAGCCCGCGCCGCGACACCCGAGGAGGCGGCCCGCGCCGGTGACCGGGTCGTGGTGAACATCCCGCCGGCTCCCTACCGGGGCTTTCCCGCCGCCGCACCGTCGGGCGAGGTCGTACTCGACATCGAAGCGTCCGTGACGCGCCGTGCGACGAACCCGACGACGGCCGCGTCGGCCTTGTCGAGCCACGTCACGTCGTCGGCGATCACCAGCAGCACGCGCTCGGCGGCCCTGGGCAGCGGACCACGTCTCGCCTCAGCGGTATGCGTCGCTGCCCCGGGAGGAACGGGATGAGCAGGAAGACCGGCGGCTGTATGTGCGGGGGCCGCCCAGCCCGGCAGCTCCCGCCCCGCCTGTCGGTCCTCTCTGGGTCGTTTCCAGTACGGGCTATTTCGCGTCCCAACTCGGACCGCACGCCATTAGGACTGCCTCCGTGCCCCGCCGGCCCGGCAGGCCCGCCCACTCGAAGGTCCCTGGGCAGCACTTCCGGATCCTCGTGTCCAGCCAGCGTCCAGAATCCGACGTCCAGACGCTCGCACAGCCCACCCACGACGCCATCCTCCAGCCATGGGCCGATACGTCTGCGCAGGTCAGAGTGACCTCAACTAACGCTGATGGCAACGGAGTCGAACTCACGAGCAGCGGATTCAGCCCCGTGGACCAACGCCCTGAATCCGCACCCCAGATGAGACGTTTCCGCAGGTCACAGGGGTGCATGGTGGGGCGGGTGGGACTCGAACCCACGGCCGACGGATTATGAGTCCGCTGCTCTAACCGGCTGAGCTACCGCCCCGTCACGGCGCGTCGCGCACATTTGTGCGCGCCGTCTGCCGCAGCATAGCCGCTCATACGATCTCCTGCTTCGGATGGTCGACTTCGCCTGCCCTCAAGGACCCCACCAGCGGCTCTGCGGTTCCGGCGGACATGAAAAAGGACCCCATCGGGGTCCTCTTCAGGCTGCTCCCCCGACTGGACTCGAACCAGTAACCTGCCGGTTAACAGCCGGCTGCTCTGCCAA
The DNA here is from genome assembly GCF_009377185.1 of Streptomyces spongiae. GTDB lineage: Bacteria > Actinomycetota > Actinomycetes > Streptomycetales > Streptomycetaceae > Streptomyces > Streptomyces spongiae. The sequence goes on along the minus strand of NZ_VJZC01000203.1, from coordinate 5,259 downwards.
TTGAGCTACGGAGGACCGAGCTCCCCCGACTGGACTCGAACCAGTAACCTGCCGGTTAACAGCCGGCTGCTCTGCCAATTGAGCTACGGAGGAATGCCTCGTTGCATCGAACGTACCTACCTGGGTATCCGCCAGGAAGCGCCCGCTCGCTGCGACACATACATTAGCGCAAGCAGGGGGGTGCTTCGCCAATCAGCACCCCGTGGCAGGGCAAGGGCAGGACAACGACCGACGCAGACGGAAGGGAATGGTGGCCGCCATGCGCTATCGGCTCACGTTCGCCGCCGGCATCGCACTGGGCTACGTGCTGGGCACGCGGGCCGGGCGCGAGCGCTACGAGCAGCTGAAGAAGTCCGCCCGCCAGGTCGCCGAGAACCCCGCGGTGCGCAACACCGCCGAATCGGCCGCTCAGCAGGGGCGCGCCTTCGCGGGGAAGGCGTACCACGCGGTGAGCGACAAGGTCGGTGACGTGCACGTGCCGGACGCGGTCTCGGCACGGGTCCGGTCGCTGCGTGAACGGAACACCAACGGCGGCGGTACGGACGACTGGGGGACCAGTAACACCTAGCCACATCCGGTGCCCCGCGCACCGGTACGCGGTACCCAGTAGTGCCAGGGGCCGTGGCAGCGCGAAGAGCCTTCGGGGCGCGCCGCCGGGGCCCTTCCGCCATGCTGTCGCACGCCGGACGGGCTCCGTCCGCCGCGGCAGCCCCACCTTCTTACGTACGGCAGAATTTCCGCCATGGGGATAGTCGCCGGGCTGGACAGTTCGCCCGATTTCACTCGCATCGTCGTCTGTGACACGGACACCGGAGCCGTGCTCAGGCAGGGGTATGCCCCGCATCCGCTGGAGAAGGCGGAGAGCGGCGGCCGTCCCTCCGACGTCGACCCGCAGGCGTGGCTGCTTTCCCTCGGTGAGGCGGCCGGCGGCGGGCTGCTGGAGGGCGTGCAGGCGATCGGTGTCTCCGCACAGCAGAACGGGCTGATCGCCCTGGACGCCCAGGGCAACACCGTGCGGCCGGCGATGGTCGGCGGTGACAAGCGGGCGCAGGTCGCCGCCGCCGATCTGGTCGACGCGCTCGGCGGGCGGCAGGCCTGGGCGGAGGCCGTGGGATGCGTACCGCAGGCCGCGCAGCCGGTGACCAAGCTGCGCTGGCTCGCCCGGACCGATCCCGACGGCGCGCTGCGCACGGCCGTGCTGATGCAGGCGCACGACTGGCTCGTGTGGCAGTTGCTCGGGCGGCCGGTGAGACGGACCACGGACCGGGGCGGGGCTTCCGGCACCGGGTACTGGTCGGCGGCCACCGGCGGGTACCGCACCGACTTCGTCGAACTCGCGCTCGGCCACCAGGCCATGCTGCCGGAGGTGCTCGGGCCGTCGGACGCGGCGGGTACGACACCGGAGGGGCTCCTCATCTCCGCCGGGACCGGCGAGACCATGGCCGCAGCCTTCGGGCTCGGCATCGGACTCGGTGACGCGGTCGTGTCGCTGGGCGCGTCGGGGTCCGTGATGGCGGTGCACCAGGAGGCCCTCGTCGACTCCAGCGGGATGATCACGTCCCTGGCCGACGCGACGGGCATGCACCTGCCCGTGGTGACGACGCTGAACGCCGTACGGACCCTGCGCGGTACCGCCGAGATGCTGGGCGTGCCCGATCTGGAGGGGCTGTCCGACCTGGCGATGAAGTCGACGCCGGGGTCGCACGGACTGGTGATGCTGCCGTATCTGGAGGGCGAGCGGACGCCGAACCTGCCGCACACCGCCGGAACCCTGACCGGGCTGCGGCGGGAGGCGATGAAGCCCGAGCACCTGGCGCGGGCCGCGTTCGAGGGCATGCTGTGCGGGCTCGCGGACGCGCTGGACGTGCTGCGCGGACGCGGGGTCGACGTACGGCGGATCTTCCTGCTGGGCGCGGCGGCGGAGCTGCCGGCCGTACAGGCGGCGGCGCCCGCGCTGTTCGGCGTGCAGGTGGTCGTGCCGCAGCCCGGGGACTACGCGGCGATCGGCGCGGCCCGGCAGGCGGCGTGGGCGCTCGGCGTCTCCCAGGGCACCCTCGACCCGCGCAACCCGCCGCCCTGGCAGGGCGCGCCCGCGCAGTACCTGGAGCCGGGCGAGGAACTGGCCGTGGGGCAGGCCGTGCGTCAGCAGTACGTGTCGGTACGGGAGCAGACGCACCCCGGGGCGTTCCGGGTGTAGTCCCGGTGCCCGAGCTTGGACCACTCTTGGGTTAATTGGTTGGGGTAACGCAGGTGGAGTGTCCGACGATGGTGGGTGGTGCATCCATCCCCGTCGCCGACCGAGAGACCTCGCGTGCTCATACGACTTCTACGGACCCATCTCAGGCCGTACAGAAAACCCATCGCTTTACTGGTGCTGCTGCAGTTCGTGCAGACGTGCGCCACCCTCTACCTGCCCACTCTCAACGCGGACATCATCGACGACGGCGTCGTGAAGGGGGACACGGGCTACATCCTGTCCTTCGGCGCGCTGATGATCGGGGTGTCGCTGGCCCAGGTCGTCTGCAACATCGGGGCCGTGTACTACGGCGCCCGTACGGCGTCGGCGGTGGGCCGGGACATCCGGGCCGCCGTCTTCGACCGGGTGCAGTCGTTCTCGGCGCGTGAGGTCGGCCACTTCGGTGCGCCCTCGCTGATCACGCGGACGACGAACGACGTGCAGCAGGTGCAGATGCTCGCCCTGATGACGTTCACGCTGATGGTGTCGGCGCCGATCATGTGCGTGGGCGGCATCGTGATGGCGCTGGGCCTCGATGTGCCGCTGTCGGGTGTGCTGCTGGCCGTCGTGCCGGTGCTCGGTATCTCGGTCAGCCTGATCGTGCGCCGTCTGCGCCCGCTGTTCCGCTCCATGCAGGAGCGGCTCGACACCGTGAACCGGGTGCTGCGCGAGCAGATCACCGGCAACCGGGTGATCCGTGCCTTCGTGCGGGACGAGTACGAGAAGGAGCGTTTCCGGGGCGCGAACGCCGACCTCACGGAGGTGTCGCTCGGGACCGGGCGCATACTCGCCCTGATGTTCCCGATCGTCATGACGGTGGTGAACCTGTCGTCGATCGCGGTGGTGTGGTTCGGCGCCCACCGGATCGACAGCGGCGCGATGGAGATCGGCGCGCTGACCGCGTTCCTCGCCTACCTCATGCAGATCGTCATGTCCGTGATGATGGCCACCTTCATGTTCATGATGGTGCCGCGCGCGGAGGTCTGCGCCGAGCGCATCCAGGAGGTCCTGGACACCCGGAGCAGTGTCGTGCCGCCCTCCGCGCCCGTACGGGAGCTGCGGCGGCACGGGACGCTGGAGATCCGGGGCGGCGGCTTCCGCTACCCCGGTGCCGAGGAGCCGGTGCTCAGGTCCATCGACCTGTTGGCGCGGCCGGGCGAGACGACCGCCGTCATCGGCTCGACCGGCAGCGGCAAGTCCACGCTGCTCGGGCTGGTCCCCCGTCTGTTCGACGCCACCGAGGGCGAGGTCCTCGTGGACGGCGAGGACGTACGCACCCTCGATCCGAAGCTGCTGGCGCGGACGGTCGGGCTGGTGCCGCAGAAGCCTTATCTCTTCGCGGGCACGGTCGCGACCAACCTGCGGTACGGCAACCCGGACGCGACCGACGAGGAGCTGTGGCACGCGCTGGAGGTGGCGCAGGCCAAGGAGTTCGTCGAGGAGCTGGAGAACGGGCTGGACTCCCCCATCGCGCAGGGCGGGGTGAACGTGTCGGGCGGTCAGCGCCAGCGGCTCGCCATCGCCCGGACGTTGGTACAGCGCCCGGAGATCTACCTGTTCGACGACTCGTTCTCGGCGCTCGACTATGCCACCGACGCGGCGCTGCGGTCGGCGCTGTCCCTGGAGACCGCCGACGCGACGGTCGTGATCGTCGCCCAGCGAGTGTCGACGATCCGGGAAGCCGACCGGATCATCGTCCTCGACGAGGGCCTCGTCGTCGGTACGGGCCGCCATCACGAGCTCATGGCCGGCAACGAGACGTACCGGGAGATCGTCCTCTCCCAGCTCACGGAAGCGGAGGCTGCCTGATGGCCGGGCCGATGGGACGGATGATGGCCGGGGGCGGCCCCGACCAGCACTCCATGGACTTCAAGGGGTCCGGCAAACGGCTGCTCGCCCAGTTCAAGCCCGAGAAGTCCACCATGTACGCGATGCTCGCGTGCACGGTGCTCAGCGTCGGACTGTCGGTGCTGGGCCCGTGGATCCTCGGCAAGGCGACGGACCTGGTGTTCGCGGGGGTCGTCGGGCGCCAGATGCCCGAGGGCGCCACGAAGGCCGAGGTGCTCGCGTCCATGCGACAGCGCGGGGAGGGCGCTGTCGCCGACATGCTCCAGGGCACGGACTTCACGCCGGGCGAGGGCATCGACTTCACCGCCGTCGGCCATGTCCTGCTGATCGCGCTCGCCGTCTTCATGGTGGCCGGTCTGCTGATGGCGGTGGCCACCCGGCTCTCCAACCGGGCGATCAACCACACCGTGGCCCGGATGCGCCAGGACTTGCAGGCGAAGCTGTCGCGGCTGCCACTGTCGTACTTCGACCAGCGGCAGCGCGGTGAGGTGCTCAGCCGCGCCACCAACGACATCGACAACATCGGCCAGACGCTCCAGCAGTCGATGGGACAGCTCGTCAACTCGCTCCTGACGATCGTGGGCGTGCTGGTGATGATGTTCTGGGTGTCACCGCTGCTGGCGCTGGTCGCGCTGGTGACCGTACCGCTGTCGTTCGTGGTGGCCACCCGGGTCGGCAAGCGGTCGCAGCCGCACTTCGTGCAGCAGTGGCGGACGACCGGGAAGCTCAACGCGCACATCGAGGAGATGTACACCGGGCACACGCTGGTGAAGGTGTTCGGGCGCCAGGAGGAGTCGGCGAAGCAGTTCGCCGAGGAGAACGAGCGGCTGTACGAGGCCGGGTTCAAGGCGCAGTTCAACAGCGGGGTCATGCAGCCGCTGATGTTCTTCGTGTCGAACCTCAACTATGTGCTGGTGGCGGTGGTGGGCGGCCTGCGGGTCGCGACCGGGGCCCTGTCCATCGGTGACGTCCAGGCCTTCATCCAGTACTCGCGGCAGTTCTCGATGCCGCTGACGCAGGTGGCGTCGATGGCGAACCTGGTGCAGTCGGGTGTCGCGTCCGCCGAGCGGGTGTTCGAGCTGCTGGACGCGGAGGAGCAGGAGAGCGACCCTCCCCCACTCTCGGCTTCGCTCGAGCGGGGGGACCCCCACCCGGGGGCTCGGCCGGAGGAGCTG
>NZ_VJZC01000202.1 GCF_009377185.1 Streptomyces spongiae | reverse complement strand
CGCCCGCCCCCGGCCCGGCACCACCGTCACGCTGACGCCGCGCGCCGACGCCGGCGAGTGGACCCGCCCGGAGCAGGTGCACGCGCTGGCCCGCCACTTCGGCTCCCTGCTGCGCCACCCGGTGACCTTCGACGACGGCACAGGCGGCCCCGGCGGCACGGGCGCCTCCGTCAACCCCGAGCCCGCACCCTGGGCGCGTACGTACCCCACGCCGGGAGCCCGATCCCGTGCGCTGGCCGCGTACGGCGAAGAGGTCTTCGGGTTCACGCCGCTGGACACCATCGAACTGGACCTGCCGGCCGTGGGCCTGAAGGGCATCGCCTGCGTGCTGCCCGAGGCGGTGCCGGCCGGGCGCCGCCACGGCCACCGCGTGCACGTCAAGGGCATGCTGCTGTCCGAGCAGGCCGAGGAGATCCTGCCCGAGTGGGCGTTCTTCGTCCGCTGCGTCGTCGACGCCGAGAGCCTGCGCCCGACGGCGTCCCGCGAGTCCCTGTACGAGGACGACACCCTCGCAGCCGTCCGCGACGCCCTCGCCGAGCGGCTGCGCGCCTGGATCGCCCGGGCCGCCGCCAGCGACCCGGACCTGCTCGGCCGCTTCCTCCAGGCCCACCACCTCGCCGTGAAGTCGCTCGCGGTGCACGACGACGAGATCCTGCGGATGCTGCTGCCCTGGCTGCCGTTCGAGACCACCGACGGGCACTGCACCCTCGACGAGTTCTCCCGCACCCACCGCACCGTGCTCGTGACGTCGAGCGTGGAGGAGTTCCGACAGGTCGCGGCGATCGCCTCGGCCGCCGGGCTCGGCGTCGTCAACGGCGGCTACACCTACGACCGTGAACTGGTCCACCGGCTGCCCGAGATCAGGCCCGAAGTGAGCGTCGCCGACCTCGATCCGGCGACCCTCACCGCCCACCTCGACCCCGTCGACCGGGAGACGGAACTGGCCGCCGCGGCCTACCTCGCCCTGGCCCGCGACGCCCTCGCCGTCTTCGACTGCGATGTCGCGCTGCGCACCTTCCAGCCCGCCTCCGCCCCCGCCCTCCTCGTCGACAGCCGTGAGGCGCGGCACGAGCGCACCCGCTCCCAGCTCGCCCGTGAGCAGGAGGGCGGTCTGTGGGGCGACATCCTCGGCGCTCTGCGCCAGGAGGCCCCGCGGGCCCAGCTGATCCTCAACCAGCTCAACCCGCTGGTCCGCGCAGCCGTCACCATCGACGAGCCCGAGTTGGCCCGCACCAGCGCCGAAGCCCTCTACGGGCAGGCAGCGATGCTGTCCCGGCGCCCCCTGAGGCCCGCCGAATCGAGCCTCATCAACCGCTCCTTCCTCGACCTGCTCGCCCACGCCCTCCGCAAGGACAGCTGACGATGCCGACCGCACCCGTACCTCAGACCACCGACGAGCTGTACCAGGCGCTCCAGGAGAACGACCGGCGCCCCTACGGCCGCACCCGCACCGTCACCGCCGAGGAACTCGTCGACGCCGCCGAGCAGTTCGCGGAGCCCGTCCCCCTCGTCCACGCGCTCCTCGAACTCCAGGAGGCGTACACCTACGGCTCCGAACCCCGGAAGTCGCCCGTCGTCTTCGCCCGTCTGCTGACCCTCTTCGACGAGCAGCCGGACGTCTTCGACGAGCGCCTGCGCCACATGCTGTTCTGGCGGTTCAAGTGGGTGGCCAACGCCTTGCGCGCGCTGCCCGAGGTACCGCTGGCAAGCCTGCGCCAGTGGCTGACGGAGATGCGCGACCGCTACGAGAAGGCAGACCTGGGCCTCCAGCCCTACTACGGACAGGCGTACCAACTGGCCGCCCACACAGGCGAGGACACCACCCTCGCCTACGAGCTGTGGTCGGGCCGCACCCGCACCCGGCTCAGCGACTGCGAAGCCTGCGAGATCTGCGAGCGCGCCCTCTACCACCTCACGGCGGGCGACGACGAACGGGCGCTGCGCACCTGGGAGCCCGTCCTCGCCGGGAAGGAATCCTGCCAGGAGGAGCCGGCCCGCTCCGTCTCGTACGCGCTGCTGCCCCTGCTGCGCACCGGCCGCACCGACCGGGCCCGCGAACTGCACCTCGCCGGCTACCGCAGCTGCCGCCGCAACCCCTCGACATCCCCGGAGGTCGGTCGGCACCTGGAGTTCTGCGCACTCACCGGCAACGAGGCACGCGGCCTGGAACTGCTCGCCGAGAACCGCAGCCTGTTCGACGAGGTCGACTCGCCGCTGGACCTGCTCGACTTCCTCACCGGCGTGGAGGTCCTCCTCCAGCGCGTCGAGCTCCTCGGCCACGGCGAACTGCCCGCCGCCGGGTACGCGGGCCGCACCTGGACGGTGGCGGGCCTGCGCGCCGAGGTGCGCGGCCGCGCCGACGACCTCGCCGCCCGCTTCGACGCCCGCAACGGAACCACCGCCCACACCGACCGCCGCGGGGCCCGCCTCGACCGCGCCCCGCTCCTGGACGCACTGGAACTGACCCTGCGTCCCCGCAGCCTCGACGACGTGGCCCCGGCCGCCCCCGTTGCCGCGCCCGCCGCCCGTACGTCCGCCACCGTCCCCGACTCGCTGCCCGAACTCATCCTCCGAGCAAGGACGTTGGATGAACAGGGGCACCCCGACGCCCATGCGTGCTGGGCGCGGCTGCGCACGCTCGCCGCCGCCCGCGACTACACCCACCCCGACGACCCGGCCGTGGGCCCGCTCGTACAACTACGCGCCGACCTGCTGACCGACGAGGCGAGCCGGGCGGGCGAGAGGGACGAGTTCGCCGACGCCGCCGCCCTCCACGAGGAGGCCGCGGCCCTGTACGACGACGCCGGACTGCCGGGCCACGCGGCTCTCGCCCGCGCCTGCGCCCTGCTCGCCACCGCCGAGATTCCCGCGGAGGCCGCCGACGCAGCCGAGACGAAGGCCGCCGCGCTGACCGACGCCCACGCGTCCATGGTCCGCCTGCACGACGAGACGCCCGGCCTCGCCCCGTTCCAGGAGGCCCGCCTGCTGCGGCTGCGGGCGACCGCGCTCGGCCTGCGCCTGCAGACGTCGCGGAGCGAGGAGCACGTCGCGCCGGTCCTCGCCGAGGTGGACGTACTGCACGCCTTCGCCACCCGGCACGACCTCGCCGGGCAGCTCTCCGGCGCCCTGCTGCTGCGGGTCAGCACGTACGCCATCTCCGGCGACCTGCCCGCCGCGGTCACCGAGATCGACGCCCTCCTCGACCGGTTGAAGGCGCAGGGCCCCGCCTGGCACCTGCCCCGCACGCGTGGACTGCGCGGCCGGCTCCAACTCGGTCTCCGGGACGCGCAGGCCGCGCACGCGGACCTGACCGAGGGCCTGCGACTGGCCGCCGACTGGCCGGCCGACACGGTCGACACCGGCCGCCTGCACGGTGACCTGGCCGAGGCCTGCATGCACCTGGGCCGCCCCGACGAGGCACTGCGGCACCTCACGCGCTCCGCGGAGCTGGAGCTTCGCCGCGGCAGCCGGACGGACGCGTTCTGCACGTACAGCAACGCGGCACAGCTCAGCCTCGACCTGGGCCGCGTCGAGGACTGCATCGCACTGCTCGACTCCCTGCTGGCGGAACCGGACGTCGCCGCCGGAGAGTTGGACGACCGGCTCGTCGCTCAGCTGCGCCTGACCCGCGCCCGCGCGCTGCACACGGGGGAGGACCTCAAGGCCGCCACGGCGGAGTTCGTCGCCCTCGCGGCCGAGTCGGCCGGCTGGGACGACGACCCGGCCAGCCACGCCATGATCGCTGCGGAGACGGCCGTACTCCTCGGCGAGTCCGGCGAGTTCGGCCGGGCCCGCGAGGTCGTGGACCAGGCACTCGTTGCCCATGCCCGGGCCCCGCGCTATGAGCAGCTCAGCAACTGCCTGCGCGAACTGGCCCGTCTCCAGGCTCAGCGGCAGGGCCCCGACGGCCTGGCCGACGCCCGGGCCTTCCTCGCCGACGCCGGCCGGATCGCCGACGAAGCCCGCGCCGCCGAGTACGAGGCCCATGGCCGCTCCCTGGACACCGCTCTGGCCTACGAACACGGGCGGGTCAACGCCTACGTCAGCGAGTACGAGGACGCCCTGGCCGCCCTGGAGAAGGCCCTCGCACTGCTCGGCGAGCCGGGACGGGACGACGACCACGCCGGCGAGTGGGCCGAGTGCGTCCGCCTCGCAGGTGTCGTGGAGGGCATCTACCTGGAACGCCCCGCCCCCGCCCTCACCCGCCTCGACGCGGCGGTCTCCCGCCTGACCGCCTTGGGCCACACCGAGGAGACCGAGTCGCTGACCTCCCTGGCGGCCCGGCTGCGCGACGAGGAGTGACACGGCGGTGCCGGGGCGACAGCCCGCCCCGGCACCGCGGTCCACCAATGCTGTCAACCGACGTCGAAGAGATTCGGCAGCCGGAGGAGGTAACGGGCGCGGTCGTGCCGCTTGAGTGCCTCCAACTCGGGGGCCCGGTACAGCGGAGTGACGGTGCATCGCTCGGCGGCCGAACCGATCTGGTCCAGCAGGGCGTTGACGGCCTGCCGGGCCGAGGTGTTGGCGCCTTCCATGGTGGCCAGATCGATGGGCACGGCCACGTAGTCGCCGGACAGGAAGAGGTTGGGGATCTTCGTGGTCGACCTCGGACGGTGGTGGAAGGTCCCCGTCGGATGGATGAGCAGTTGTTCCTCGTTGACCGGGTTCGGGGTGCCGAGTCCGTCCACGGCCGGATCGAGGAACCAGGAGTGCAACACGGAGTCCTTCAGGACCGTACGGCCGCTGTCGTTGAGCGCCGCCTTCAACTGCGCCCACACCTCGCGGGCAACCTCGGTGCGGGTGCACTGCTTGGCCGTCTTGCCGTACAGGATGCCCGGCTGGTCCCACTCGGAGACGTCCACGGACAGGCAGTCCGCGACCGTGCCGTCACCGAAGTCGGCCGGGAAGTCGTGGTTCGGCCAGTGCTGGGCCTGGGCGATCGCGGTCAGCGACCACGGGGAGTCGATGAGGTCGAGGTGGCCGTGCAGGATCGGCGTACGTTCGGTCAGATAGAACTGGATGCCGGTCATCCAGTCCGTCTCCAGCCGGTCGCACGCGGCCAGTTGGGGATCGGCGGCGCGCACGGCGGAGTTCCAGGTGCGGCGGGCGTGCTCGACCGGCATGGCCGAGATGTAGTGGTCGGCGGTGACGGTCCGGCGGGCGCCCTCCGGGTCCTCCACGACGGCCCCGGCGATCCGGCCCGCGTCCAGGGCCAGGTCATGTACGGTCCAACCGACCCGGAACTCCACGCCGAGTGACTTCAGGTACGTCACCCAGGGGTCGAGCCAGGCCTCGTTGGTGGGCGCGTTGAGGATCCGGTCGAGCGGTCCGTCCGCGCCCCGGCCGAGGAGGTTGAAGGCGAAGGCCTCCAGCAGGGTGGCCACTGTACGGGTGCTTGCCTCCTCCGCCTTGGTGGCCACGATGTTGCGGGTGATGCCGACGGCCAGGATGCGCTGGTAGTCGTAGGACATCTGTCCGGCCCGTACGAACTCCCACCACGGTGTCTGCTCCCATACGCCGTCGCGCCGCTCGTCGCAGCTGGTGAGGAAGACCAGGAAGCGGTTGGCGAAGTAGAGGGCCTCGTGAAGGGGGAGGTTGAAGGCGGTGTCCAGGACGGAGGTGAGGGCGCGGCGGATCTCGTCGGGGGTGAGTTCGGCCGGCGTGTTGCCGGGCCAGGGCAGCGGGACCCGGATGTCCTCGCGGCCGCCCGACCGGGCGAAGAGCATTTCCTTGGGGGCGACGAGGTTGTCGTGGACACCGCCCGGGTTGCCGGGGAAAGGGATGCGCCGCATGGTGTCGGGCAGGTTGTGGTAGATGCCGGGGATGAAGCGGAAGCCGTGCTCGCCGGGCAGGGGGTCGCGGCCGCCCGTACCGCTGCCCGGTACGTCCATGCTGCGGGCCTTGCCGCCCAGCGCCTTGCGTTCGTAGACCGTGACCCGGAAGCCGCGTTCGGCGAGTTCGTGCGCGGCCGTGAGCCCGGCGACGCCCCCGCCCAGCACGGCCACGGTCTGCGCCGCGGCGCCGTTCTCGGCCGAAGCCCGCTGGGGGGTTCCGAGTGTGACCCCGCCGCCGGCGGCCGCGGCAGTGCCCAGGAACTCTCTGCGCGTGGTGCCGCTCATCGCCATCCCTTACCGTCGGTAACATCGGCGCACGAGGATATGGGCGAGGCAGCAATCCCGGAAGACGGCCGACGTAACTTTGGCTTGATGCCGCATCATTCGGCGGCGGTCACGGCGCACGCTTCGTCGACTTGTCCGGACTGGTGGTCGAATTCGAGTTCGGTGCACGTACGTCCAGTGCCGAAAATGCTGCCCGCCCGGTGGTGGCATGGCGGGGTCAGGTGCAGCTTGGCCGGATGTGTATGTCAACATCGCCGATTTGGCGGTCAGTTGTAGGAGTGGGTGGCGGTTTACCACCGGATCGGTGGGTGGGGTCGGCACGCCCTCGTCTCAGGGTCTTCACATTCCATTTACGAATTTCTCTTGCAGTTGCATCCGACTCCCCTTCCGCCCCTCGGGGATATTCCGCTCTCTCGCCGATAAATCAGGCAAGTGAAAATCGCGCCACCAAGTCCTCTCGGCGCTTTCAGGACTTTGTCTTCCGGGTGAACCGGGAAATCGTTTCGGCATATCTACGATCGCAGACTATGACCGTCACTCCACGGGACAACTCCGCCACCCGTGCCCGCTGGCAGACCTGTCTCAGGCTCGCCCGTGAACTCCTCCTCGTCGGACCCGACGGAAAAGACCTCAAACTCGAATATCTGCACACCCTGATAGACACGGGCCACCTCGGTACCACCCGGCACCCGCGCAAGAAGGTCCTCGTCGTCGGCGCCGGCATCACCGGCCTCGTCGTCGGCCGGCTGCTCAAGGACGCAGGGCACGACGTCACCATCCTCGAGGCGAACGCCAACCGTGTCGGCGGACGCATCAAGACCTTCCGTACCACCAAGCACCACCAGCCGTTCGCCGACCCGGCCCAGTACGCCGAGGCCGGGGCCATGCGGCTGCCCGACTTCCACCCGCTCGTTCTCGCCCTGGTCGACAAGCTGGGGCTCGGCCGGCGCCAGTTCTACAACGTGGACATCGATCCCCACACGGGCAGCGGTCCCGACGTGCCCGTCCCTCCGGTGACGTACACCTCCTTCACCGGCCGGACGTGGACGTACGGCGACGACAGCCCGGACTTCGCCGAACCCGACAAGCGCGGCAACTCCTGGATCCGCGCCAACCGCGTCCAGGTGCGGCGCGCCGACTACGCCGCCGGACCCGAGCGGATCAACGAGGGCTTCCACCTCACCGACGACGAGGTCCGCGCCCCCGTCGCGCGGATGGTGGACGAGGCGCTGGAGAGCGTGCGCGACTACTACTCCGACGTCGTCGACGGCAAGCGGGTCAACAAGCCGTTCGACGAGTGGGTAGAGGGCTGGGCGCGGGTGATCCGCGACTTCGACGGCTACTCGATGGGCTCCTTCCTGCGCGACCGCGCCGGGCTCAGCGACGAGGCCGTCGAGGCCGTCGGAACCCTGGAGAACATGTCCTCGCGGCTCTACCTCTCCTTCTTCCACAGCTTCCTGAGCCGCAGCGACATCAACCCGGCCGTCCGCTACTGGGAGATACCCGGCGGCAGTTGGCGCCTGCCGCACGCCCTGTACCAGGGCCTGCGCGACGAGGTGCAACTCGGCCAGCGCATGATCCGCCTCGAGTACCACGATCCCAGCCACGACACCGACCCCGAAGGCACCGGGGCGGTCGGACCCGACGGGTGGGGCGTGGCCGTACAGACCGTCGACGAGGAGGACCCGAAGGAACTGCCCCGTCTGTGGACGGCGGACCTGGCGGTCGTCACCATCCCGTTCTCCGCGCTGCGCTTCGTGGAGATCGTCCCCTCGATGTCGTACAAGAAGCGCCGCGCCGTCATCGAGACCCACTATGACCAGGCCACCAAGGTGCTGCTCGAATTCAGCCACCGCTGGTGGGAGTTCACCGAGGACGACTGGCGCGACACGCTGGACGGCATCGCGCCCGGCCTGTACGAGTACTACCGGCGGGGGCACGAGGCGGAGACCGGGACCGTGTCCGTGCCCACGCTGCCCGAGCCCGGGGCCGGGCTGCTCGGCGCCGCCGTCAAGGACAGCCTCGTCACCGAGGAGATGCGGCGGATCGACGGGAGTCTGCCGCTGCGCGGCCCCGCCGTCCGGCCCGCCACCCACTGCTTCGGCGGGGGCTCCGCCGCTGACAACCCCAACCGGTTCATGTACTACCCCTCGCACCCGATCGCGGACAGCACGGGCGGCGGCGTCGTCCTCGCCTCGTATTCCTGGTCCGACGACGCCGCACGCTGGGACTCCATGCCGAAGGCGGAGCGCTACCTCTACGCCCTGCGCAACCTCCAGGCCGTGCACGGCCGTCGCGTCGAGGTGTTCTTCACCGGCCGGGGCGCCACCCAGAGCTGGGCCCGCGACCCGTACGCCTTCGGCGAGGCGGCTATCTACACCGCGCACCAGATGACCAGCTTCCACCTGGACGTCTCCCGGCCCGAGGGCCCGGTGCACTTCGCCGGCGAGCACACGTCCCTCAAGCACGCCTGGATCGAGGGCGCCCTGGAGAGCGCCGTCCGCGCCGCCCTCGCCGTCCATCAGGCCCCGCCGGTCACCGACAGGAAAGGCTCGGACCAGGACGTCTCGGGTGCGGACGACCGGTCGGGCGCGGACCGGGAAGGGGAGTCCTCGTGAGCGCGATCACTCCTGCCTGCACGGTCGCCCGCTATCTCGCCGTGCGGTTGGCCGAGCTGGGCATCACCCATCTGTTCGGCGTCCCCGGCAACCACCTCGGCCCGTTCCTCACCACCCTGCGGGCCGAGGGCGACATCGAGTGGGTCGGCACCCCGACCGAGGGCGGCGCCGGCCAGGCCGCCGACGCCTACGCCCGCATCCACGGCGTGGGCGCCGCGGCGGTGACGTACAGCGTGGGCGCGTTCAATCTGCTGGGCGCCTGCGGCGGCGCGTACGTCGAGCAGGTCCCGCTCATCGCCGTCAACGCCTGCCCGCCGTACGAGCAGTGGCAGAACTTCCGCGCCGTCGGGCTGCTCACCTCGCACATGAGCCCCCGTGCCGAGAGCAACCTGGACGTCTACCGGCAGGTCACCGTGGACGCACAGGTCATCTCCCACCCGGGCTTGGCGCCCGCCCAGATCGACTCCGCGCTCACCGCCTGCGTCTCCGAGCGGCGGCCGGTCTACCTGGAGGTCATGGAAGACCTGTGGGACGAGCCCTGCCCCGAGCCGAAGGAGCCGATCGTCCGCCGCGAACGGCCCTTCAGCGAGCGCAACCAGACCATGCTGGACCAGGCCGTGCACGCGATCCTCACCCTGATCGAGGAGCACCCGGGCCCGGACGGCAGGCCCCGCCCGATCGTGTGGGCCGGCGAGGAGATCGACCGGTACCGGCTCGGTGGGGAACTCGTCGACCTGGTGGAGGCCACCGGCGTCCCGTTCTGCACGACCGTCGGTGCCAAGGCCGTCGTGGACGAGGACCTGTCCCAGTTCCATGGCGTCTACAACGGCAAGGCCAGTCATCCGGACGTGTACGCGATCTTCAAGGACTGGGCCACCTGCCGGATCGGGCTCGGGGCCTGGTCCACGTCGAAGAACCTCGGCGGTGAGCAGAGCGTCGGCACCGACTGGGTGATGGCGGCGCACGGCGGTGTCAGCGTCGGTACCTCCTACTTCCCCGACGTCCAGCTCGCCCAGTTGCTGCCCGCCGTCCAGGATGCGCTGGTGAAGGCCTACGGCTCCGAGGGCCTGTCCGCGGACTACTACGCCGAGTCCTACAGCTACCAGGGAGTGCGGGACGACCGCCCCGCCGGCCTGGCGCAGTACCGCGCCTCGCTGAGCGTCAGCGGTGCGCGGTCCCGGGACGCCGAACGGCTCACGTACGACGGCGTGTTCGACCGGGTCAACCACTTCCTGGGCCAGGAGGCCACGGACGACTGGACGGTCGTGTCCGACGCCGCGTTCTCCCTCATCGGCTCGATGAACCTGTCCCTGCCCGCGGGAGGCTTCCTGTCCCAGATCAGCTGGCTGTCCATCGGCTGGTCGGTCGGCGCGGCCACCGGCGCCGCGCTCGCCCCGGAACGAGAGGGCGCCCGCCCGATGGTGTTCGTCGGCGACGGCGCCTTCCAGGAGACCTGCCAGGAGATCTCGACGCACACCCGGCTCGGGCTGCGCTCGGTGGTGTTCGTCCTGGACAACGGGTCCTTCTACGGCATCGAGCAGATGTTGGTGCACCCGGCCTACTACGCCGGACAGGACCCCGCCGAGCCGGACTTCTACAACGTCCTCCACCCCTGGCACCACGACCGCCTCGCGGCCGTCTTCGCCGGCGAGGACACCCCGGCGAGCGGCCTCAGCGTCGCCAGCCCCACGGAGCTGGACGACCTGCTGGCCCGACTCGGCGACGCGCGCGACCCGGTCAACGCCGGACCCCTCCTGGTCCGCGTCCGACTGCACCGGCAGGACTATCCGCGGGCGATGGCGTACAAGGTGCCGAAAACCTCGTGACCGGCATCCTCATGACCGAAACTCTCGCGCAACAGGAAATCTCGCAACAGAAAATCTCGAATCCCCAGGGGGAAAGAAATGGCTGATCTGAACGTACTGATCGCCTTCGACGCGGCCACGATCGTCGAGCAGAATCCCAACGCGTCACGAAATCCCGACGCGCCGACCTACGTCGACCAGAGCCTGATCTACATGACGACGCGGCACGACCACATCGTCGGCACTTCGGGCGCCGAGCTGAACCTGCGGGCCGAGCCCGGGGACACCATCCGGTGGCGGGAGACGACGGTGTCGCTGGGCAGCGACTACAAGGCGCTGCTGTACCGGTACGTGAGCAGCGACCGCGATCACACACTCATCAGGACGCCGGAAATCGAGGTGGTCGACGGCATCTATCCGCTGCCGCGGGAGGGCAGCGAGGGCAGTCCGGATTTCGTGACGCAGAAGTACCAGGACCACTACTGGCGCACGACGGTGAAGAGCGTCGGCAAGGTCGTGTACCACTTCTACTTCCAGATCCTTGACCGGCACCGGCAGTTGAAGGGGTACTTCCAGTGGGACCCCTTCATCACCATCGAGGACTCCTGACGGTCCGGCCATGACGGGCGGCGGCGGCCACCACCGCCGCCGCCCTTCGTGGCTTCCTGGTATCGCCCTCCCGCGGGCCGGGGCCGTCGCCGGCGCCCTCGTCCCGGCGGCCGTGCCCGGCGGTGCTCTTACCTGCGGCCAGGTCTCCTTCTTCGACCGTGTACGAGACGGGGAACAGCCGGCCGATCCGCGTCTTGATCCGCGTCTTGATCCGCGCCAGCGTCCACCGCTGGTCCGTCCACCTGCGGGCGAGCGGACCACGCTCCAACTCACGTTCCAAGCGCGCGATCTGGGCTTGGCCGAGCCGGGGCCTTCCGAGAGAGCTCTTTCGAGAGCAGCCCGGCCTCACCTCGCTCACGCCAGGACCGGTGCCACCGCTCCACGGACCGCTCACTGATCCGCAGTGCGGTCGCGATCCGCTGGTTCTTCTGTCCGGCAACAAAGCGTTCCACGGCATGGAGTCGTAGCCGCTCCTTCGCGGCCCTCTCAGCATGCTCAACTTGTACGAGGTGCAATCGCTCAAGCGTCGCGCGGCAAGCGCGACGCGGCCTGTGCCCATCCCGCCGCAGTTCGGAGCACGCCCTGACTCGCGCAGAACGCACCTCTGGCCTGGCCACGCGGCCCTACGATCTCCGGCACGCCGGCGGCGCAAAAGCCGACGGCAGTCATATCAACGTGCCCTGCCTCGGTTCCCTCTCAGCTCTCGTCGAGTGCGATGGCTGCTGCGGGGCCGCGTCCCGGACGGTCGTGTGCTGGTCCTCGGCGGGGTGCGTCACCATCGCCCGGGTACTTCGCGCAGCCCACCGACGCTCAGCCCCTCGACCTGCTGCAACTCCTCGATGGACACGGCCAGTTCGAGGCTCGCCGACCTGCGCAGCAGGACCTCCAGGACGACCTGGAGTTCGGTGCGGGCCAGGGACTGGCTCAGGCAGGAATGGATCCCGCCGTCTTGCCGATCATGTTCGCGGTGGTCTCGTGGGGGGCAACCAGGAGACCCATACGGGAGGCGTCGGACCAGTAGGAGAAGCGGTCCCGGTCCGCAGCGGGGCCCCGAGAAGGTCGCAGATCACGTAGACCGGCAGCGGGACGCCGTGCGCGGCTTTCAGGTCCGTCGGTTCGCCGCTCTTGACGGCCCGGCGGAGGACAAGGGCAGACGAACCGGGGAGTCGTACTGACTCATCTGACATCTCCGTGTGGGGAGGGTCCCTCGGTGATTCGATACGGCGTATCGTACGATGACCCGTATGCCTCGGCACTCGCCCTCACTGGACCGCGCGACCCAGGACCGCATCGCCGAAACCGCCCTCCACCTCGTCGACGAGGGCGGCCCCGAGGCGTTGACGTTCCGTGCGCTGGCCACGCGGCTGGAGATCTCCCTCGCCTCGCTCCAGCGCCGGTGCACCGACCTGGCCGGCCTGCTGGACCTGTGCATCGACCATCTGGCCGCCCGGCTGCCCGAGATCGAGCCGGACACCGACTGGGCCACCGCCACCGAGACCCGGTTCACCGCGCTCTACCGGCTGCTGGCGGCCCACCCGGGACTGCTCGCCCTGCGCGGCACGCGGCCCTGGCTCGGCCCTCATCTGCTGGCCCGCCTGGTCGAGCCGCAACTCGCCGACAGCCTCGCCGCCGGAATGACTCCCGAGGAAGCGATCACCGCGTACCGACGGATGTACCTGCTCACCCTCGGCGGCGCCGGCTTCGTCGACCACCGCGATCCCAAGTCCGCCCAGTCAGCCACCCGCACCGCACTGGCCGCACTCGACCCGGAGGAGTTCCCGGCGCTGACCGGCAACCTGGCCGCGATCGTGCCCGCCGTGACCGACCACGAGGTCTACTACGGCGCTCTGCGCCAGCTCATCCGAGCAGCGGACCCGAGGGCAACAGACCCGACAGCGGCGGCAACCGGGTCCGCAGGACCGGATCCCCGCCGCGAATCCTGATCCGCCCGACGCCGAATCGACCACAACAAGGACCCCGAACATGAGCACCACAACTCCCACGGCACGCATTTTCAGCAGTGACAACGCCGCCGGCGCCTCCCCGGAGATCGTCGACGCCGTGACCCGGGCGGCCGCCGGCCAGACCCAGCCGTACGGCGCCGACAGCATCACCGCCGACGTCCGGCGCCGCATGAGCGAGATCTTCGAATGCGACCTCGATGTACTGCTCGTCTCCACCGGCTCCGCGGCCAACGCCCTGAGCCTGGCGGCCCTGACCCCGCCCTGGGGCAGCGTGCTCTGTCACCGCGACAGCCACATCAACAACGACGAGTGCGGGGCGCCCGAGTTCTACACCGCCGGTGCCAAGCTCGTCCCGCTCGGGGGTGAGGATGCGAAGATCGACCCCGACGAGCTGCGGGCCGCCGTGCGGCACAAGGCCGGGGACGTGCACAGCGTGGAGCCTTCCGTGGTGAGCCTGACCCAGGCCACCGAGACCGGTGCCGTCTATACCCTCGATGAGATCCACACCCTCGGCCCCATCGCCAAGGAGGCGGGTCTGCGCCTGCACATGGACGGCGCCCGCTTCGCCGGAGCCGTCGCCGCGCTCGGCTGCACACCCGCTGAGCTGACCTGGCAGGCCGGGGTCGACCTGCTGTCCTTCGGCGCCACGAAGAACGGCACGATGACCGCCGACGCGATCGTCGTCTTCGACCGGTCCCTCACCGCCGAACTGGCCTTCCGGGCCAAGCGCGCCGGCCAGCTCGCCTCCAAGATGCGCTTCCACGCCGCCCAGCTCGACGCGTACCTCACGGACGACCTGTGGCTGCGCAACGCCGACCACGCCAATGCCATGGCTGCCCGCCTTCAAGAGGGCCTCAAGGCGATACCCGAGGTCGGTCTGCTCGGCGCCGCCGACGCCAACATTCTCTTCTGCCGCCTGCCCCACCAGGTCATCGAGGGACTCCTGGCCGACGGCTACGTCTTCTACCACGACCGCTGGGAGCCGGGTGTCGTCCGCTTCGTGACCTCCTTCGCCACCACGGAGCAGGACGTCGACCACCTCGCCCAGGCCGTCGGCCGCCACGCCGCCTGACCCAGGGCCCTGGACACGGGCCTTCGTTCAGAAGCTGGTGAGGGCGCGCAGCCGGTCAGCCTTGACACGCTGGACCACACCCCCCGCGAGGATCATCGAGTCACCGAACCAGGGCTGCTCGACTGTCCAGTCGATGGTGTCGAGGCCGTCTTCCTGCTCACACGGCCGTCGCCGCCGGACTACGGAATCCAGCGGTCGGCCGGCAGGACAGCCCCGTCGCGCATCGGCACGCGCAGGTCGCGCTCGATGGCCAGATCCCTGGTAACGGGCCGTGGCAGCCGCTGCATGCGCTGCACCAGGAGGCTGCTCAGGTTCATCGGATGGTGCCTCCGTCGTCGTGCCGCCTCACAGTTCCGACAGTTCCTCCGCGAGTACTCGCGGCGTTGCCGTGGGGAACATGCCGCCGGACAGGGCTGCCAGGGAGATCAGGGACATCGAGCCGATCGTCTGGAGGAGTTCGGTGTCCACCAGGGTGGGGGCGTGCGTGCGCAGGGAGAAGCGGCCCGCGGGGAAGTCCTCAGGTCGGGGGAGCGGTTCGGCGGCCTGTTCGGCCCGGTGACGCTGCTCGCGCACCAGCAGGTGCGTGTCGGTCACGGGCCCGTCGGCGGGCAGCCCAGGCGCTCGTACCGGCTCGGCGGGGCATCACTCGCTGCACGACTTCCAGGCGTAGCTGCCTCACCAGGGCTGGCAGCCGGTACCTGCTGCTGGGGGAGTGGTTCCTGTACCGCCACTACAGTTCGCAGACGGGCAACACCGTCAACTTCACGCCCGGGACGAACGCGGACAGATGTTCAACCTCACCCACGCCGACCACACCACCCGCCCTACGGTCCCTATCCCGTCGGCAGGATGATGGCGGAGGGGTGTTCGGCGTCGTGGAGGACGTGCTGGTCTGCTGCTCGGAGCGTGGTGGCGGTGGCGCGTGGTTGGCCGGTGCCGGGGTTGCGGTTGTAGCGGGGGAAGGCGCCGCTGGATATCTGGACGCGGATGCGGTGGCCGCGTTTGAAGCGGTAGGCGGTGGGCCACAGTTGGACGGTGGCTCGGGTGGTGTGGTCGGCGTGGGTGAGGCTGGTGAGGCCGTCGCAGATGTTGGTGGAGCGGCCTGAGTCGTCGACGTCGCAGAGGCGGACGAAGACGTCGGCGTGGGGGAGGCCGGAGCGGAAGAAGATCTCCGCGCTGACCTCGCCGATGACCTCGACGTCCTTGTCCAGTACGGGAGTTGTGTACGTAAGGACGTCAGGGCGGGCTTCGAGGGCGGTGTTGTCGACGCGGCCGGTCTTGACGCCGAAGGCCATGCGGACGCCGCCGACGGCGGGGGTG
>NZ_VJZC01000201.1 GCF_009377185.1 Streptomyces spongiae | reverse complement strand
GGTGGGGATCGTGGGGTTGGCGGGCGGGTAGCAGACGCCGTGATCGGCGAGAATCTGCGGCGCATCGAGCTCCAAGCCGAGGTCGCGCAGCATCGCCGCGCCGGTCGGTGCGGGGACGGCGCCCGTCAGCGCTGCGGCGAACACCACCTGGTTCATCACCTGCGGTGAGGTCCGGTACGTACGCTCCGCCGGGTTCAACTCATGGGTGCCGTCACCGTGCAGGCGCGCCCAGTGCAGGTGCTCACGGTCAAGGAGGTAGATGGTGAGGCCCGCCATGTCCGACGGCAGGCGGCTGCCGGTGGCTCGCGCGTCGACAGCGACCAGGGCAGCCATGTGGACGGCGAGGATCAGCCCGAAGTCCTCGTGGCCCAGGGGCGCGGGCGGCGGGATGTCGCTTGAATCGGCGATCCCGTAGAAGGCCGCGAAGCTGCTCCGCGCCGCGTCGTACATCTCGGCACGTTGCTCGGAGCCGTCGGAGGAGAGCGGTGCGAGTTGGTGGGTGGAGGTGCTCGCCTCGTGATTGGCCAGGGTGGCGCGCACGGCGGGCCAAGTGTCGCCGGTGCGGGCGAGGAGCAGGATGCGTGTCGGCATGCCGGGCTGGTGGAGCAAGGCGTTGCTGAACAGCCAGGACAGATGGGTCAGCGGCCAGCGGTCGGCGTAGTCGACGATGAGGAGCACGCCGCGGGCGTGGCGCAGTCGCAGGTCCTGGCTCCCCGGTGGCGGGTGGACGGTGCCGGGTCCGTGGGTCGCCGTGATGACGGTCCAACCCTGGTCGGCGGACCGGGCGGCGAATTCCGCGGCAAGCCGGGTCTTGCCCTGCCCGCCGGGCCCGTACAGCCATCGCGCTGCCAGGCGCGGACGGCTGTCGCGCCACTGGTGCAGCTGGGCCAGGTCTTCCTCGCGGCCGGTGAAGTCCGCCACCTCGTAGCGTGCGTTGAGCATGCGGCTGGGTGACTCCAGCAACCATTCCGGCTCCGGGGTCCGGGGCACGCGCCAAAGCTCCAGCAGGTACAGAGGGGTGCCGTCCCCGAAGACGTGGATATCCGCGCCGATCGCGCCGTAGCCGAAGCCGGATTCGACGTGGACGACCTGCCTCGAACCCGGAGGCGCAGGGTCGCGCCCGTCCGCTTCAGTCACTGTTTCCGTCCCGAGCGGGCATCGGCTGGGGTACGGCGGGTGTGTGGTGCACGGTGATACTGCCGCCCTGGGCGCCGAAGGCCATGCCATGGTCCTTGGCGGAAACGTTCTGGATCCAGCTTGTCTTTCCCTCGCTGGGCAGCTGAGCATTCACGGACGCCACCAGGGCCTCGATCTCCGCTTCGGCCTCTGGGTGCTCGCGAAGCAGGGCGACCAACTGAAGCCGCCAGCCACCCACGAGGTCCCTGCGGGCGGAGTCGGGGTCCGGCTCCTGCCGCACCAGCGCCGCTTCCCGGTCCAACCGAGCTTCGAGAGCACGCTGGTCTTCCGGTTCGGAGCGACGGAACAACCGGATCGTCCCAGCACGGGCGGCGGCCCAGGCACTGGTGGCCATGGCACTCATGATGGTCGTCGCGCCAGTCATCGCAAGCATCGTCAGCGATTCGTCCATGCGTCGTCTCCATGTGGGATGTGGCTGAGCGGCAACCAGCAGGGGCTGGTCAGCACAGCGGTGCGGCAGGAGGGCTCGAACCTGCCGTCCTACCGTCCAGTCTTGGCCACCATCATGCAGACCAGCCCATGAGAGTGCGGCCCGAATCACAAAGATCCCCGCACGTGGGAGGGGGCTCGAACGCGACTTCTGTCGAAGGGAGTTGAACTCACATCTGTTTGGGCGGCGCCGGGCGCATCATCCTCCCCACCTGCCCCAGGCCATCCAGAACCCGGTCTTCGCCGAGGAGGTCCAGCCCCGCGGCTATCTGCGACAACGACGCGCTCAACCGCGACCCAGGGCTTCGAAAACGACATAAACTATCCGGTTTGTGATCATGTGAGGTCGAGGAGTGCGAGGGGGCGGCGGGGGTCGCGGGCGTTGTGGCGGAGGCCAGCCGCGATGTTCTTCGATCCGGCTGCCCGGAGGGCTCCGATGGCGAGGTTGCGCCAGGTGGCCATCGCGCGGGGTGCGTTGCCGGTCCGCAGTTGCGAGGCGTCCTCGGCGAAGGTGGTGTCGCGGACGTGGTGCAGCACCTCGATCGTCCAGTGGTCCCGGACGAGTCGGGCGAGCTGGGCCGGGGTGGCCTGCTCGGCGGTGAGGCTGGTGACGGCGTAGACGGTCTTGACGGTGGTCTTTCCGGTCTTGCGGTCGGTGCGGCGGCGCTTGATCTGGACGGCCTGGCGGGCTCCGGGGAAGAGGAGGTTGTTCACGGTGGCGACCTTGATGCGGCGGATCTCCGAGCGTCCGTGACCGGCGTTCCTGGTGCGGCCCTGGAGCGGGATGTCCTTCCAGGGAAGGGACTTGAGCTGGCGGCGGAGCTTCTTTTGGTTGCCCTTGGCGATCACGATGTAGTGGGCACCACGGCCCATGAGGTAGTCGGCGTGCTCGCGCTGGGTGTGCATGGCGTCGCTGGTGACCACGGTGCCGGCCAGGTCGGCGACGGTATCCAGCAGCGGCTGGAAGCAGGTGATCTCGTTGGTCTTCTCGCCGACGTCCAACTGGGCAAGAACCAGGCCGGTGGCGTGCTCCAGTGCGGCGAGCAGATGGATCTTGCGGTCCTTCGCCTTGGCCGCGCCTCGAAGACTCTTGCCGTCCACGGCCAGGCCGCGCAGCCCGGCGGCCCCGGTCGTCTTGGGGCGGCGGTCCGCCAGCCAGCTCCCGACCGCCCGGTCCAGGGCGTCGCCGTCGAGGCGGGCCAGGAGTCTTCGGACCGTGGTCTCGGCGGGCAGAGCCCGCCTGGGCAGAAGCGGATCGGGGTGAGCACCGACCTGTTCGAGCACGTGCGCTGGGGCGTCGGCGATCCACTCACCGACCGCCAGCAACGAGGTCGCTCCTGCCAGCACCGCGCACGCGGTCAGTGCGAGCACGACGGCCAGGCGGTGGCGCACCCCACGTGGATCACGCGGGTCGGGCACCTCGGCCAGCCGCTCCAGCAGGCCCAGAACCTCCTCGGGTCCGACCCGCGAACTCTCACGCAGTTGGTCAAGGGCAGGCGGGATCAGCGATGATGCGTCGGCAGGCACGGTCTTCCACTCGGATCACGGGGCGTAGAAAACTCCATGATCTTGGAAGCCGGGCCTGTCACGTTCCGCGGACGCCGATGGGAGCAGACCACCACGAACAGGGCGTCACGCGACTACGCCGAAGCCCTGTGATGAGGCCCCGCCAGAGTGAAGTGTCGCAATGGCTCGAAGTCGGCGACACGTAAGAGGACCTAGAGCCGAGAAGCTCAGGATGACCCTTCTGTCCGTACCTAGAAGGGTGCGATCACCATCGGTCCCGGGGTATAGGGGGCGCCCTCCTACGGACGTATCTAACAGGAGCGGAACACGACAACCCCGTAAGGGTCCGGCGGCAGCCGGTAAGCCGGAGGCAACTAAGGCCGAAATCCCTTGCGGGCGCAGGATGACCCGAGAAGCAAACGCTGCTAGAGCGAAAGCTCAGGGGAAAACGTGGAGCCCGGGCCTCACCCGCCACGTATAACCCGGCAGATACGGATTCTGGATCCGGCCCGAAAGGGAGCCCACGCGGGTCAGGTGGGCCTTTGAAGAGATCATGTAAAGCAGCACTAGCCAAGGTGCAAGTTAGATACCGGGAGGGGGCGTCATGGGGACCGAAACGCAGGTAGAGGGAACCGACCAATCCATCCTCCTGGGGAACGGAACCTCGGACGATGCACTGTACTGGAACCTCATTGACTGGGGCAGTGCAGAACGCAACGTAAGGCGGCTTCGACAGAGGATCTTCAAGGCTGCGCAAGAAGGAGACCTGAAGAAGGTCCGAAACCTTCAGAAACTCATGCTGCGGTCGCACTCGAACACGCTGCAAAGCGTTAAGAGGGTGACCCAGACGAGCACCGGAAGGCGTACTGCTGGAGTTGACGGCGAGACAGTCCTCAAGCCTGCGGGCAAAGGAAGACTGGCAAGGTCGATCAGCAAAGATCCAGCGGAGGGTGTCATGCCCGTACGTCGGGTCTATATCCCCAAGACCAGCGGAAAGATGCGACCGCTCGGAATTCCAGTCATCAGAGACCGAGTGCATCAGGCGAGAGTGAAGAACGCACTCGAGCCTGAATGGGAGGCTCGCTTCGAAGCCGGGAGCTACGGCTTCCGGCCCGGACGGAGCTGCCATGACGCAATCGAACAGATCTTCCGGATCACCTCACACCGCCAAGCCAGGCGGGCGTGGGTACTCGATGCGGACCTGGCGAGCGCCTTTGATCGCATCAACCACGATCGGCTCTTGGAGGCCCTCGGAGACTTCCCAGCCAGGGAAGCCATCCGGCGATGGCTCAAAGCAGGAGTCATGGAAAGAGGGAGATTCGCTCCAACCGAGGCGGGCACGCCTCAGGGCGGAGTGATCAGCCCCCTGCTGCTCAACGTGGCCCTGCACGGCATGGAGGAAGCGGCGGGCTGCCGCCCTGGCGCCAGCCGCAAAGAACGCTTGCGGTCACCTCGCACGGTCAGATACGCAGACGATTTCGTCGTGTTCTGCAGGACGGAAGAGGACGCGTGGAACGTCAAGAAGGGACTTGCTGAGTGGCTCTACCCGAAGGGGCTCACCTTCAAACGAGGACAAGACCAAGGTGGTCCATCTCGACGAAGGATTCGACTTCCTCGGGTTCAACATCAGGAAGTACTCGGGAAAGACGCTCATCAAACCGAGCAAGGAAGCCGTGAAGCGGATCACCGAAACGGTAAGGGAAATGACACGCTCACTGTGCCAGGCCCCGACCACAGAGGTTATTAGGCACCTCAACCCGGCGATCAAGGGATGGTCCACCTACTACAGGGGCGCGGTCTCGTCGGAGATCTTCGCATCCCTGGATCACTACATGTGGAAGCGCATGTGGCGGTGGGCCGTGAGGCGCCATCCAAGAAAGTCCAAACAGTGGATCCTGGACAAGTACTGGGGGAAGTACCTTTACCCGGCGAGGAAGGACAGTTGGGTCTTCGGAGACAAGGAAACCGGGAAGTACCTGTGCAAGTTCGCTTGGACCAGAATTACGAGGCACATCCCTGTGAAGGGAACGGTCGTCCAAGGATGACCCAAGCCTCGAAGAGTACTGGGCCGGCAGGACCCGAAAGCGCGTGCATCCGCAGGTTGACGGAGCAAACGTCCACCTCGCAGCACGGCAAAAGGGGCTGTGCCCGCTATGCGGGCAGGACTTGATCGACGGAGCTGGCTATGAGCCGGATTCCGTGCGGGAGTGGGCCAACTGGTTCCAGGCCACATCCCGGACGATCCACAGGCACCACCTGGTCTACCAAAGTCGCGGAGGATCAGACCACGCATCCAACCTCGTACTCATCCATGCCGAATGTCACCAGCAGCACCACGCTGCTGATCGCCATCGCAATCCGAAGAAGGTGAAGAATGCGCAGCCCTCGCGGCCTGCTTGAGCCGGATGCGGTGAAAGTCGCACGTCCGGTTCTGAGGGGGCCCCGGAGCCTGAGAGGGCACGGGGCTACCCGACACGACACCGAGGTCACCAAGACCGACATCGACCACATGGTGCCGCTCGCGGAAGCCTGGGACTCCGGCGCCTCCCAGTGGACCAAGCAGCGCCGCGTCGAGTACGCCAACTACCTCGGTGACGACCGCCACCTGGTGGCGGTCAGCCAGCGGTCCAACCGGCAGAAGTCCGACCAGGACGTAACCACCTGGATCGTGCCCGACAACCCCTCCCAGCGGTGCCGCTACCTGTCCGACCAAGTCGCCGTGAAACTCGGGTGGAACCTGAGCGTGGATCCGGCAGAGCAGGCGGCCATGCGCGACATCGCAGGCGAGTGTCCCGGCACCGAGGTCACCGTCAACCCCGTCCCCTGACCCGGGCGGCGCATGGGTCCCGCACCGGGAGAGCGCGGGACTCACGGCGAGAGCCACAACGGCACACTGCGGGCACGGTTTCACTGGTCGAACGCGTGCCGTGTGCCAACCCCTCCGGAACGCGGCCCCAGCCCTCCCGTCCCAACTGAGCGAAGAGCCCCCGCTGGGTGCCCTTGCACGTGCGCGGCTGCCGCTGTCCTCTCAGTCAGGTGTCATCTGTACCCAGGGGGAGGCGTAGTTGTTGAGGTGGCAGTTGACGTTCCCGGAACGACGAGCTAATCGGACTCGCCTGACAGTAGGGATCGAACGCGTGCGCGGAACCAGCCCGGTCAGGTGAATCCCGGGCCTGTGGTGCGTCCGTTCACAGCGGACGGGCAGGCATACAAGCACGGGTTCTCGCGAGGAAGGGATTGCGCTGTGCGCCGTGCTCTGATCGTCGTCGATGTGCAGAAGGACTTCTGCGAGGGCGGCAGCATCCCGGTCAAGGGCGGCACCGACCGGGCCCGTGCCATCGCCGAAATGGTCCAGAACTCCGCCGGCAGCGAGTACGCGCACATCGTCGCCACCCGCGACCACCACATCGATCCAGGCGACCACTTCTCCGACCACCCGGACTACCAAAACTCCTTCCCCGTGCACTGCGTGGCCAGCAGCGAGGGAAGCGCATTCCACCCGAACTTCGCGCCGGCAGCCGCTTCCGGCGCCGTCGACGAGGTCTTCTACAAGGGCGCGCACTCCGCATCGAAGAGCGGCTTCGAAGGCTCGACCGCGGACGGCACACCACTGGCCGACTGGCTTCACGCGCGCAGCGTCAGCGACGTCGACGTCGTCGGTATCGCCACCGACCACTGTGTGAAGGCCACCGCGCTGGACGGCGCGAAAGCCGGCTTCGCCGTGCGTGTCCTGCTCGACTACACCGCCGGCGTGGCCACCGACACCACCGACCACGCCATCAAGGAACTGCGTCAGGCCGGCGTCGCTCTCACCGGCACGCCTGTTGTCATCGACTGAATGACTAGCCTTCGTCCAGGGCTTGACCAACGCGGAGCAACGTACGGGAACAGGGCGGAGTTGCCCTTGGTACAGCGCGGCCCAACGGGCCTGCGCTCCCTGTGCGCAGGCGGTCACCACCACCTCGCTCGTGACGGCGACAACCCGCAGGGCCTGCTCCCTCCGCACCCGCCCGCTGCACTGCACGTCGCGTCGTAGACCGTCTGCCCTGCCGCGAAGCTGCGTACCGGCTTCACCGCCGTCCCGGCCGGGATGCCCGGCACCGGACAGCCGCTCAGCGCCGACTGGGCGCCCGGCCAAGCCGCGCGGGAGAGCTTGCCCAGGGGGCCACCTTCGGCTTGACAGGGGTCAGCGGCTGACCGGCTCCGGGTAGCGCTCCCGGCGGCGGTACGGGTCATCCACTCGCCTCCGACTTTGCCGCACTTGTCACCCGAGTAGCGCTTCCGCCATGCGGTCGAGTTCTTCTTCAACCACATGGAGGCCGATGCCGAGCACGGCCCAGAGTGGCTGGACGGGGTGGTCGTGCCCGTCGTGGAGGCAGAACCGGAGGCGGGTATCGAAATGGTCACCGGCGGGGCCCTTCGCATGCTGGCCATGCGCCGATACAACGAATGCCTTGCTCACCGCCTCGGGCTTGCCGAAACCTCGGCGTTCGCGCCGCTGACCCGCTAGCGGAGCCGGTGCCGAACGGAGCTCGCCGGCCCTGCCACAGTGCAGTCGAAACACAGTGTGGTGCAGGCTCAGCGGTCTGGTTTGTCGCAAACCAGGGCGTGGTAGCTGGCTGTTCGCCCTAGGGCCTGGTGGGCTTGCATTACGGCAGTGACGTTCGTCCAGTCTTGGTGGGTGAGTTCTGACAGGCCGGGCCACCGCAGACGTAGCGCGCGGCGGCCCGCCTGGGTGGATGTAAGGCGGCTGGTCAGTCCGAGGAGCTGGGTGGAACGGTGAATGACCGGACGGGTCCAGTCCAGCAGCGCATGGACTTGGAAGCCGGCGGCCGTGGCGTGAGCAACGTAGGTCGCCGGGGTGTCGAACTCGTCGAACTTCCACGTGCTGCGCACCAGCCTGTCGTGGTCCATCTCGGCGAGCGTCTGCGGTGCTGTGTCGGGCCAGGTGATGTCTACCAGGACAAGGCGGCCACCGGGGCGCAGCACCCTGTGGCTTTCTGCGAGGAAGGCACGGCGGCCGTCCGGTCCGAAGTGGAAGGCGGCTTCCAGGCAGTGGACGCGGTCGATGCTGCCTTGGGTGAGTTCCACGCCTGCGGCCTGTTCGGGCAGGTGGGTCACGTCGGCGACGGCGAAGGAGACACGGGGCCGGTGGCCGAATCGTTCGCGGGCCCATTCGATCTGCTGGGGCTGGAGGTCGACGCCGAGGGCCTGGCAGCCTTTGTCGGCGAGGGCCGCGGTGGTGTGGCCGCGTCCGCAGGCGGCGTCCAGGACGACATCTCCGGGCACGGTGTCCAGCAGGGCCAGTGACTTGCGTGCGAGAGTCCGTTGGAAGGAGGCCAGCCCGCCGAGGAACGCGGGCAGCGTTGGCAGGGTGAAGTAGCCGATGTTGACCAGGTCACCCCAGCCCAGATGGCCAAGAAAGCGGAACAGGATGCTGGTGTCGTTGTAGGCGTCGGCGAGGTTTTCTTCCACTAGTTTGTCTCTCTTGCGGGCCGTGGAGCGATGGCGTGGTGCTGGCGGCGTGGCCTGCGGTCGGCTCAGGCTGGTGCGCGCGTCTCATGCGGCTGGTGCATGTGCTGTTGGTGCAGCGCCCTGCGGTCTGGTTACCGGTCGACGGCTGTTCGGCCACTGCTGCTTTGGGGGGCGGGAGTGGGCCCGGCTCAGGTAGGCGTGGCCGATGGGGTCGAGGTCGGGGAGGCCGAGGAATCCGGTCGCGCCAGTGAGCAGTACGGGCCAACTCTCCTGAAGGAAGCGGTGGGGGCGACAGGAGACGCTACGTGGTTGCCGTTGGTTCACGGGCGGTGATGCAGTGCAATGTCCACATGACCACTCGCACGAGCGGTGGGACGCGCGACGGGCGTTGACCACTCGTCCGGTTGCTTTCGGTGCCGAGTCCGCACAGTGAAAGGTTGACGCCGCCGCCATGTTGGCTGCCGCCCGCCACGCTGCACCGGGCGAGACGTTCACCGCCGCCGAGCAGACATTGGTACGCGTCGCCCCGCGCCGGTCGGCGGCCGCCAAAGTGTTGGCCGAGGACCCCGTCACCGGCCACCGACGCGATCTCGGACGCGAGGAGGACCACGCCTTCTGGGCCTTCGCCATCGTCGAGGTCCTGCGGGCCACCGGCATCCGGGTCGAGGAACTCACCGAGCTCTCCCACCACAGCCTGATCCAATACCGACTGTCCACCACCGGCGAGCTCATCCCGCTCCTGCAGATCGTTCCGTCGAAGACCGACACGGAACGGCTCCTGGTCGTCAGCCCCGAACTCGCCGAGGTCCGCTCCACGATCATCCGCCGGGTCCGCGACAACAACGGCCGAGTCCCCCTGGTCCCCGCCTACGACCACTACGAGCGCACCTGGCTGCCGCCTGCACCACTGCTGTTCCAGCGACACTGCGGTTACGAGAACCGGGCGATCAGCTCGGGCGCCGTCCGGAAGATGCTCACTACCGCGCTCGCACACACCGGACTGACGGACTCCGTCACCGGCGGCCCGTTGCTCTTCACGCCGCACGACTTCCGCCGACTGTTCATCACCGACGCCGTCCTCGGCGGCCTGCCACCGCACATCGCCCAGGTCATCGCCGGGCACCAGGACATCAACGTCACCCTCGGCTACAAGGCGGTCTATCCCGACGAGGCGGTCCAAGCCCACCTGGCCTTCCTGGCCCGTCGACGAGCCATGCGGCCAACCGATGAATACGGCGTCCCGACCGATGAGGAGTGGACTGAGTTCCTGGGCCACTTCGAGCGGCGCAAGGTCTCCATCGGCACCTGCGGCCGCTCGTTCAGCACCCCCTGCATCCACGAACACGCCTGCGTCCGCTGTCCGATGCTCTGGCCCGACCCCGCCCAACGCGACCGGCTGGTGGAGATCCGCGACAACCTTCACGCCCGCATCCCGGAGGCCGAGCGCGAGGGCTGGCTCGGCGAGGTCGAGGGACTGCGAGTCAGCCTCGCTGGCGCCGAAGACAAACTCGCCCAGCTCGACCGTCGCAGCAGCAACCGCACCGTTGTCGACCTCGGCACCCCCACTCCGCGAAAGGCAGCGGTCGCCCAAACAGACCAATGACCCCGTGTTGATCAAGAACAGGGAGCGTCAGTTCGCCCGGGACCGATCGTGACTCGCACGGGGCATTGCCGCCCGAGTCCACTGGACAAGGCGGTCAAGGACCGACAACACGACTTCTTGGCGCTGCGACGGAAGAAAAGGCCACGTCAGCCATGCTGGCGCGGACAACAACACGACCGTCAGGAGAGGAAGCAGGAACAAAGCAACGAGAAACGGGCGCGACAGCCACACGGACATGCGTCAGCCTCCAGGACTCTTCCCGGAAAGGGAACCGTGCTGGATGGCGACGCAAACTGGGCAGCCCAGGCGTACACGCGCATGGAATCTCCGGCCAGAGCCGACATCCAGATATCGCTCAGACCATACCCCCAACTTCAGCTGCAAAACCGCGAGTTCAGAGAATACGGCATCGACGCGGTCTACTGCCTGCCCGGCATCGAAGGCGCCCACGAGAAGGGAGGGGTCGAGGGGCAGATCGGCTGGTTCCGCCGGAACCACATGGTCCCCGTCCCAGAAGTCGTCTCCCTTGCCCAGCTGAACGCGATGATCGAGCAGTGGGATGAGGAGGACGAACAGCGCCGGATCGGCTCCCGGCCGCGGCCGGTGAGCGAGTACTTCGCCGTCGAACGGCCACTGCTGCCGTTACCGGACGAACCCTTCGAGACCGGGCGGTTGTTCAGCCTGCGGGTCGACCGCTTCAGCCAGATCAGCGTCCGCACCAACCGCTACTCGGTGCCGGTGCGGCTGATCGGCCGGACGCTCCGGGCAATGCTGCACGCGTCCGAGCTGGTGGTCTACGACGGCCAGCAGGAGGTCGCCCGCCACGAACGGCTGATCGCCAAGGGACAGACTCGGCTGGATCTGGACCACTACCTGGAAGCCCTGGTCCGCAAGTCCGGAGCGTTTCCCGGGGCCACCGCCCTCGAACAGGCCCGTTCCGCAGGGAAGTTCACGCCGGTCCACGAAGCCTGGTGGGAGGCGGCGAAGGCCGCCCACGGCGAGCGGGACGGCACCCGGGCCCTGATCGAAGTCCTGCTGATGGGCCGCCACGTCCCCCACGAACACCTGGTCGCCGGGCTCGCCTCCGCGCTCAGGGCCGGCGCGCTGACCGCGGACGCGGTCGCCCTGGAGGCGCGGAAGGCGGCCGAAGCCGACGAGGTCGCGGCTCCTGTCGTCCCTGCGGAGCCGGAACGGACGAACGTGACCTCGCTGACCGAACGGCGGCTTGCCCAGCTGCCGCCCGACGCCCGGCCGCTGCCCTCGGTCGCGGCCTACGACCAGCTGCTGCGAGCACGGCAGCCGGCCGACCGCCCCGCCATCCAGGGAGAGATGCCGTGACACTCAAACGACACCGAGGGCTGACCGAACAGGCCGCCACCGCCGCCGTCGACCAGGCATGCCGCATGCTGAGGCTGCCTACCATCCGGGCCCAGTTCCCCGAACTGGCCGAAGCCGCCGCCCGCGACCAGATGTCGTATCGCGGCTTCCTCGCCGAACTGCTGATGGCCGAGTGCGACGACCGGGCCCGCCGCCGCTCCGAACGACGCATCAAGGCGGCGCAGTTCCCGCGAGAGAAGTCGATCAGGGCCTTCGACTTCGACGCCAACCCGAACATCGACCCAGCCGTCATCCACACCCTGGCCACCTGCGAATGGGTCAAGAAAGGACTGCCGCTCTGCCTGATCGGCGACTCCGGAACCGGCAAGTCCCACCTCCTGATCGCGCTCGGCACCGAGGCCGCCATGGCTGGCTTCCGGGTCCGCTACACACTGGCCACCAAGCTGGTCAACGAGCTGGTCGAGGCCGCGGACGAGAAGATCCTGACAAAGACCATCGCCCGCTACGGGCGCGTCGATCTCCTCTGCATAGACGAACTCAGCTACATGGAGCTGGACCGCAGGGGCGCTGAGCTGCTGTTCCAGGTGCTGACCGAACGCGAGGAGAAGAACAGCGTCGCCATCGCCTCCAACGAGTCGTTTGGCGGGTGGACCAAAACGTTCACCGATCCGCGACTCTGCGCGGCCATCGTCGACCGCCTCACCTTCGGCGGGAACATCATCGAGACCGGCACCGACTCCTACCGGCTCGCCAGCACCCGGGCCGCCCGGGCGCAGAGCGCAGCCTCAGGCTGACCCGTCCGAGCCTCAAAAACCGGCCAGAGACTGCGTTCACCGCTATCCGTGCCACGACCGAGTGCGCGTGCGCTGAACACGCTAAGCCGGGCGGGGGAGCGAGTTGAGGCCGTCGATCGCGATGTCGGTGGCCCTTTGAACGGCTTTGTAGGTCTGCTCCGGCCGGTTGCCCCGCTTTTGGCATGCGGCGACGACGACCTTGATCGCCCCGACCAGCGAGCCCACCGCCGCGGCGGCCTCGACGAGGTCCAGCTCGGGGCAAGCGAGGTGGAGCGCTTCGGTCAGCTGTAGCTGGATGTCGAACAGCAGGTGCAGTTCGCGCGCCTGAAGTGCCGGGACCGACGCGATCAGCCGGGTCCGAGCTGGGCCGACCTTCCGCGCCAACTCCGAGTCCGTGTCCGCGAAAACACTCTGGTCGATGACGCGCCGCATCAGGTCGGCCACCGGTTCGCCGGGCTGCCGTTCTCCGATGATCTCGACCGCGCGCTCCAGCCGCGACCTGTCGTCGAAGAAGACGATGTCGTCCTTGCTGTCGAAGTAGCTGAAGAAGGTCCGTGTCGCGATGTCTGCGGTGGCCGCGATCTCCGCCACGGTTGTCTGGTCGTAACCCTTCTCGGCGAACAATCGCAGGGCGCCTTCGATGAGCGCTTGCCTCGTGCGCATCTTCTTCCGCTGGCGCAGCCCTGGGTCGCTCGTCACGACAGCACCTTACCGCATGCGATGTAATTTTGCATTCATTGACGTTTTGCATCAAGTGCTGTTTTATCGAGAGGTCCGTACCGACCGAGGAGCGGCCCGATGGAGAGCACGTCCCCGGCAGTAGTCATGCCCACGGCCCGCCAGAACCCGTTCGATCCGCCCGAGGAACTGCGCCGCCGGCAGGGACTCGGCCCAATCCATCGGATGACCTACGTCGACGGTGGTCAGGGGTGGTTGGTGACCGGCTACGCCGCAGCGCGGGCGATCCTGGCAGATCCCCGATTCAGCGTCCGCCCGGACCACATGCGCTCACCGATTGCCCAGCCGGCAACGGCGCCCGTGCCGCCGGGATTCTTCCTCCGCATGGACCCGCCCGAGCACGACCACTATCGGCGGTTGCTCACCGGTGACTTCACGGTGCGCCGGATAAAGCTCCTCGAACCGGAGATCGAAGCGATCGTCAATGACCAGTTGAACGCGATGGAGCTCGCCGGGGGCCCGGCCGACCTGTTCAAGGCATTCGCGCTGCCGATCCCGTCACAAGTGATCGGCGAACTGCTCGGGGTGCCCTACTCCGACAGGCAGGGGTTCCAGCGGAACGCCGCCACGCTCTTGAACGTCGACCTCACACCGGAACGCCGGCAAGAGGCGGTCAGGGAGCTCATGGCATATCTACGGGACCTGCTGCGCCACAAGCGTTCCCGGCCAGAGGAAGATGTGCTCAGCGGGCTCGCTGCGCACGAGGGACTTACTGCGGACGAGAGGGCCGGACTGGCGCTCCTGCTCCTGATCGCCGGGCATGAGACGACGGCGAACATGCTTGCGCTGGGCACTTTCGCTCTGCTGGCCGACCCCGCACAGTTAGCCGAGGTCCGCGGCAAGGAGGAATACGCCCCTGCAGTGGTCGAGGAGCTGCTGCGTTACCTCACGATCATCCATCACGTGGTCCGCGTCGCGCTCGAGGACATCGAGCTCCACGGCTGCCTGATCAAGGCCGGCGAGTCCGTCACCGTCGCACTTTCCGCGGCGAACCGGGACGCTGACCATTTCGCCGACCCGGACGCGCTTGACCTCACCCGCTCCACGGCCGGACACCTCGCGTTCGGCCACGGCCTCCACCGGTGCCTCGGGCAGCGACTGGCCCGCGCCGAAATGCGCATCGCCCTCCCCGCACTGCTTCGCCGCTTCCCGGCACTACGTCTCACTGTCGCGCCCGAGGAAGTGCCACTGCGGTCGGCCATGACGGTCTACGGCGTGCATGAACTTCCGGTCACCTGGTAGGCAGATCAAGGTCGAGAAGAACGACGGGTGCTCGGCGACTTGCAGCGCGACGTCTGTGAGTTTGAGCAATGCCCCTTCACTGCCGGCTCCCCACCGCCATCCGGCCCTTCAAGCACCGCCCGCATCGGACCACGATCGTCTGGATCAAACTCACCCAGGCGCACGGCATGGATCAGTTGCGGCCTCCGGTGTTGTCACTTCTCATCGACATTTCCGACCCGAGTGATCGCTAAGTGCTTCCGGAAGCCGCCGACAAATGTTGTCCGTTCCCACCTACGAAACCACACAACGGACTGGTTGCGGTGCAGGACGGCATCGCCACGGTCCACACCGGTATCCACACCGGAGATGTCGACGTCACCGTCACCTTGCACACCGGCGCCCCGCGCCCAGGGACGCCGAGTGGGAGGAGATCGTCGAGGTGTCCCTGCACTCGGAATCCGGAAAGCTCATGGTGCGCGGCCTGATGGACGACCTGGACGAAAAGCTGCCTGTCCTGTCCCTCGGCGGCCTTGGGGATTACCCGGCTCCGCATCCATGCCCGGGGCCGTGACACCGCTGTCGATCTCGCCCCCGACGAGGTCACCGAGTGGTACCTCATCCAGGCATGGCCGGCACCCGTCCAGGACGCGAACGTGCTGCGCCAGACGGACAGCTACGGAGCCTCCATCCGAACGGACTGACCGTCGGCCCGTCACGACTGCCGGTGACCAGGCACGGAGCGGTGGACAGGGCCTCGGGGCACGAGTGAGGCGTCGAGCAGCGGGGGCGGGGCGGCCCGGTGCCGGCCGGGGAAGCCGGTGAGGCAATTCTGGTGGCTGCCTGCCCGTCTGCCCGGCATGCTCCAGGGATGAATACTGCGTCCGGCCTGCTCCCTGTCGTCTACGCGGACGAGTCCTCGAACTCCGGGCAGAACCTTCTCGATCCCCATCCACGACTCCGCCGCCGACACCCGACTCCTGACCGAAGTCCGCGACCGCCACCCCACCGTCACCAAAGCCTGGGCCGACAACGGCTACAAGACCAAAGCCGTCGAACAAGCCGCCCACCTCGGCATCGACCTCGAAATCGTCCAACGCGACCCCAACACCCACGGCTTCCACTTCCAGCCCCGCCGCTGGGTCATCGAACGCACCCTCGGCTGGCTCATGCACCACCGCCGCCCGGCCCGCGACTACGAAACCCACCCCCAC